>JAUZQP010000145.1 GCA_030950965.1 Mariprofundaceae bacterium | reverse complement strand
CACCATTGTCGCCCTGATACTGACTGCAATCATCAGCCTCAATTTCATTCGTGCCCTTGATCTGGCACTCCTGCTGCACCCGCTGCGCCTCTTCATGCTACCCGATTGGCTGCAACTGGGGCATGGACTGCTATTACTGTTCCCTCTCGCCCTGCTTCTGCTGCTAATCTTCCATCCAGCTAGAAAACGTTGGTTCGTATTGATGCTTGCAGCGTTATCTATCAGTGTGTTTGCAGAAGGCGGCATGCAGCTCTATATCACCAAGCAATTGTGTTCGGGTCAGTGTTGACATTTTGGTGTTTTGAGGAGTTCATCAACTCTTTTCGGCACCTTTCATATCCCCGATTAAACTTTACGCCAGCACTTTCAACGTAAAATCAAACATCTGGTAAATCGTTTTACCATCTACCGATAGGTAGCCGTCGGCGGTGATGGTGCGGGTTGCTTCATCCACGGCGGTGATGGTGGCTTCTACACTTACCACCTTATTGGCAGGGATGATTTGGCCTCGGTAATTCCATTGATGGTTTTCGCCTAGGACGATGCACTCTAGCTGGGTGTTGGCGTTGCCTTGCCAGCGGTGGAGGGCGGCGACCTTGAGCAGTTGCAGGAAGGATTCCAAACCCAATGAACCGGGGCAGACGGGGTCTTGGTAGAAATGGGCTTTGAAGAACCACGCTTCGGGATTGACCTTTTTGGTGCCGCGCAGAAAACCCAGCCCCTTTTCGCCACCGTCAGGGATGAACAGCTCCACGGCATCAATCATGCGTAGCTTGGTGTCGGGGTATGGTGCTTCCATAGGGTAGTCGAACGATACTGCGCGAGCGGTTTCTGCTGCGCTGGGTTGGTAAAGGGCAGCACCACGCACGCCTACCTGCTGGGCAAGTGAAGCTTTGGAGAAAAAGCCGAATACCGTATCGCCCGAATAGACAATGCCGTGTTGGTCGTGAATGGCGTAGTCGTAGGCTTGGATGACCATGCCGCCGCTGCTGGAGACGCGGGTGAGCGTCACGTGGGTGGTCAGCGTGCCTGATTGTGGGGTAACGGCGCGGTGTTGCACGGCATTGCCATCGAGATTACGGAACGACAGATCGGTGTCCGAAGTCAGGGCTGATCCCACGTAGGCCGCGAGCCAGCCACAGGGTTGTAGGCCTGTTTCTAGCAGAACGCAAAACGGCATGGTGCTTTGACGGTTGGCAGCGAAGTACCACGCATCGGGCGGCACATCGTATGCCGCTTCGACGCTTGCGCCTGCTTGCATCATCCACGGCTCGCCTTGCACATCCATGATACGGTCAAGAAACTGAAACGGCGGCCCGGGCAGGCGGGCGATTTTGCGCTGTTGGTCAAAAACCGTGTAACGGTCGCCAAAGGCTTCCGATGGTTTGCCGATAGCAAAGGCGGTGATGCGGTCGGTGTTGTAGAGGATCGGTCTAGGGCTGTTACTGCTCGCTACGGCTGGTTGCCACAACGCTTCAACGCTGGCTTGACTCAAACCACGCAAACGGGCGGACATATTGGAGATTTCTACAATCGGCTTGCCGTCGGCAAACATCAGTGCGTTCACGATGGCAAACGGTTCGGGGTCATAACCCAGCGTTTTAATATCGACCTGATAGGTGACGACCTTGGTGCTTGCCAGCACTTGGCCACGACATTTCAGCCCACTATCAATACCAGGTAGCGGTTCGCACCATGTGTCGCCTTCCGCGCCAACCCAGCCCATGCGCAGCAAGAAAATGCGCAGCGTGTGCATGCAGCACTCATACATCAACGTGCCTGGCATCACTTGGTCATCGACAAAATGACAGGTGATAAACCAGTCATCGGGCTGAATATCCATTTCGGCACAAATACGGCCGATGCCGTAACGTCCACCTGTCGGTTCGACGGAAATCACGCGGTCAACCAAGCGCAAATGCTGCTGCGGCGGAAGGGTGTAGGGGGTGAAGTGTAGGCTATCGAATGGCGCACCAAAACAGCCAGCTAAATCACCCGCATAAAGTGCGGCAATCTGTCTCTCATTCCAACGCTCTTGTGCCATCGGCAGCGGTGATTGCCAGTTGGCTGGCAGCGTGCCTTGTTGCGGAATTTTATCGAACGCGGTGTGGATGATGCCTTGCCCTGCGGCGAGTTCAGCTTCGGTAAAAAAGCCTGCGCACCCTTTTTGCATCGACATCAGCGGCTTGCCGTTGACGGTGCTCTCAAAGTGAAAACGAAACAACCACGTTTCGCCTTGGCGGAAAAACTTATCAATGTGGATATCGTAATGAATGACATCGCCAACCTGCGGCAAACTGTCGTGAAAAGTCACCACGGCATCGAGCAAACGGTAGACCGCTTGCCCCTTGGTGATGAAGTCGATGCCTAAATAGCCCGACAGGAACAGATCCGCCTGCCCCGCTTCAACAGCAACGCAGGTGGGAATATGCCCACCATCAAGGTACCAGCGGTCGGCAGTGACATCGTGCTCGGTCACCACGCGCCCCTTGGTCATGCTGCGCGGCTCGCCTTGGATGTCCAACATGCGGTCCACCAGCATCAACGGTTCATCAGGCAGGCGCACGCGGGTGGGGTATTGGTCAATTTCGGCAAAGGTTTGCCCCAAGACATCGCCGATGCGTCCAATGGCAAACGTCATGCATTGTTCGCGGTTGAGACTGCGCGGCGGTGTTAACGGTGGCACGATGGGCGCAGGCGCGGCGACGGCCACAGGGGCTAGCATCGGGGCT
>JAUZQP010000144.1 GCA_030950965.1 Mariprofundaceae bacterium | reverse complement strand
ACTTATAGTCGCGCAGACCCGTCTTTAGACGGCAGGCTTACAGTCGGGCTTTAGCCGAAAAAGCACTTTCAGTGCGTGAAACCAAGCCACCTACTTCAGTAGGTGGTAACATTGACTTTGGCATCCCGTTCAATGGAAAATGGCGTATAATCGGCATTAAGGTAGAGCGCATCGAAACGCCCTGTCTCCAACATGGCAGACAAAGCATCATGCGCTTCGCCCTGCTGGATGATAAGACCCGAACCGAAGCAGGCCAATTCATCATCGAGTGCATGCAGGCTCGCCACCATAAAATCCAACCCTGGACGACTCTGCCACGGGTGATCATCACATTGTCTGGGATCAAGTATAAAACAGATGCTAACTTGATCGCTTTGTGCCAGCGCAGCTTGCAATGCTCTGTTGTCGTGCAAGCGCAAATCACGGCGCAAACAAAATAGACTGTGGCGATGGTTGTGGAGACTCATATCACCTCCCAGTTTGCATCATCGCATTGCCGTGCGGATGATAGACGCTGCGACTGCGAGCCTCCTATGGCAACACCCCCAAGGCAATCATAACAATAGCCCATGGGCAAAATAAGCGGATAAAACTCACCCTCACTACGCTGCACAGTCAGTGTTTGTGTAAACTTGCCAGTAGAGCGTTTGTTGTGCTCAGAGAATAAGTTAGTTGGAGTCATAGTTGCACGCTAGGAGGCTGTCCGAGAATAGAAAGACCTACTGCGGAATCCCCATTTCGGTCATGATTTCCGTCTATTTTCGTTAAATAGCCCTGCTATTCGCCTCAAACAGCCGAAAATCATGACTCAAAATGGGAATCCCTCGCTACGGTCTCTATTCTCGGACAGCCTCCTAGGCGAAATTATACATGCACTCAACATAAGACTACAGTGTCATACGCTCTTCATGACATGGATGTCACTGGAAGTCGAGCTGTTGCAAGCTAGGGTGGGCGAAACATCAAACTGGTAGGTTTTAAATCATGTCCCATGCCGATTACCGCTATTTCAACCGTGAACTTAGTCACTTAGGGTTTCACCGTCGGGTGCTAGCAATGGCTGAGGACGATAGTGTCCCCTTGCTAGAACGGTTGCGCTTTTTGGGTATTTCCAGCTCGAACCTGGATGAGTTCTTTGAAGTGCGCGTCGCTGCCATCCTACAAAAAGTCGATCTCGGTTTGCACACCGCTAGTGTCAACGACATGGATCTGCAATGTTTACTCGAATGTATTCGCGAGCAAGCGACGGAAATGCTGGCGACGCAATACCAACTGCTCCATCAAACGCTATTACCTCGCCTCAAAGAAGAGGGCGTGCGTTTTTACCGTCGCACCCATTGGAATGATAAGCAGCGGGCATGGCTGGCCGATTATATGCATGAGCAGGTACTGCCCGTCATCAGTCCGCTGGGCGTTGATCCTGCCCACCCTTTCCCACGTATTGCCAATAAAACCTTACACTTTATCGTCTCCCTATCGGGGCGTGATGCCTTTGGTCGCGAACACCGTTACGCTATTGTACCAGCCCCCCGATCCTTGCCGCGTGTGGTTCGTCTGCCCGATGATTACTCCGATGTTGCGCATGGTTTTGTTTTTTTATCATCCATCATGCATGCCTTTGTCGATGAGCTGTTCCCAGGCATGACGGTTCACGGCTGCCATCAATTTCGCCTCACGCGGGATACTGAACTGTATCTGGATGAAGAGGAGATGGCTGACTTGAAGCTGGAGGTGAAAGGGCGCTTGCAAACGACGCGTCGCTTTGGTCGTGTGGTGCGCTTAGAGATTGATGAAGAGTGCCCCGAAGAGAGCATTGCCTACTTGTTAGAGAAGTTTCAACTGCGCGATGATCAATGCTACCGCTGTAATGGTCCTGTGAACTTGCCGCGCTTGGATAGCATTTATGACCAAGTAAAACGTCCAGACTTGAAGTTTCACAGTATGATTCCCACTATTCCGCCAGCATTGCGTGAAGACGAAGCCTTTTTTCCCCGCTTGCGCAAACAGGATGTGTTATTACACCACCCCTTTGAATCATTTGAGCCCGTCATAAAGCTGTTAGAGATCGCAGCAATCGACCCCAAAGTATTGGCTATTCGTCAAACATTATACCGCACGGGCGATCAATCACGGATTGTTGCGGCTCTGTGTCGGGCAGCGCGTCATGGCAAAGATGTCTCTGCTGTGGTCGAACTGCGTGCGCGCTTTGATGAACAAGACAATATTGAACTATCCGAGCGCATGCAGCGTTCAGGTGTTCATGTGGTGTATGGTGTTGTCGGCTTCAAAACGCATGCTAAAATGATGATGGTCGTGCGCCGAGAGCATGGCAAGTTGGTACGCTATTGCCATTTAGGAACAGGAAATTATCACGGCGTCACTACACGATTTTACACCGACTTCGGCTTACTCACCACCGATGAAGTGATTGGCAATGATATGCATCTGTTGTTTCAGCAACTTACAGGGCTGGGCTGTGTTTCACGCATGGAAAAAGTGGTACAGGCACCGTTTGACCTCCACCCATTATTGCTTACGCTGATTGATAAAGAAATTCAAATCGTTCAAGGCGGCGCAGGTGGCCGCATCATCATCAAAGTCAATGGGTTACAAGACCCTGAACTCATTGATGCACTCTACCGCGCTTCACAAGCAGGCGTGCGTGTGGACTTGATTGTACGCGGCGTGTGCTGCTTGCGTCCGGGGGTTGAAGGCCTGTCGGAAAACATTCGCGTGCGCTCGGTGCTGGGTCGCTTTTTGGAACACACACGTATTTATTACTTTGGTAATCATGGTAAGCCACTCGTGTACGCCTCCAGTGCTGACGGCATGATCCGCAACCTTAAGCATCGCGTGGAAACAGCCTTCCCCATAGAAAATAACACCCTGCGCCAACGGCTAATCCGCGAAGGTTTGCGTTATTACTTGAAGGATAATCAAGGTGCTTGGCGTTTACTCGCCGATGGCACATACAAGCGCATTCAACCGACCAAGCGCAGCACGCCATTTTCTGCACAGCAAAAGTTGATTGATACGCTGGCTAAAAAACAGTAATCGTTCGCCTATCGCCCTTATTTCCCCTCTGCAAGATGAAAAAATAAGAGGGGAGGTGAACGCTTACAGAAAAACAAACATGCAATCCCGCAATCATGGTGTTTGGACACCACGCAGTGTTGCTTTTAGCATGCGCCGATGAGCAGCACTTCACCCATCGAATTACTCGCACCAGCGGGAACCTTGCGCAATATGCGCTACGCACTGGCTTATGGCGCAGATGCTGTCTATGCAGGGCAGCCACGTTACTCGCTGCGGGTCAGGAATAATGATTTTCAGCTTGAAAACCTTCAAATAGGCATTCAAGAAACGCATGCTTTAGGCAAGCATTTTTACGTTGCCAGCAACCTATTGCCGCACAACAACAAACTCGGCAGCTACATCAAAAACATGCAGCCCGTGATTGATATGAAGCCTGACGCGCTGATTATGGCTGACCCCGGCTTAATTATGATGGTGCGTGAAACATGGCCTGATATGCCGATTCACCTGTCTGTTCAGGCGAATACCATGAACTGGGCAGCGGTGCGTTTTTGGCAAAGTATTGGCGTAACGCGGATTATTTTATCACGCGAATTATCGCTTAACGAAATCGAAGAGATTCGCCAACAATGCCCCGATATTGAACTAGAAGTCTTTGTACATGGCGCGTTGTGCATTGCTTATTCGGGGCGTTGCTTGCTGTCGGGCTATTTTAATCACCGCGATGCCAATCAAGGAACCTGTACCAATGCTTGCCGCTGGGATTACAAAATGTCCGAAACGGCAGAAGATGGCTGCGGCGATGTGATTCCCATTCAAGATTTTAAACTCACCGAACAACAGGGCGGCGATGCTTTGGCAGGGCATGAATCAGCCCGTCATCCGCTCGCTGACCAAGTCTATATGTTGGCGGAATCGCAACGACCCGAAGAACTCATGCCTGTGTTTGAAGATGAACATGGCACCTACATCATGAACTCCAAGGACTTGCAGGCGATCGAACATGTGCAACGTTTGGTGGATATTGGTATTGATTCACTCAAGATAGAAGGACGCACTAAATCGCATTTTTATGTCGGTCGTGTGTCGCAGGCTTACAGTCAAGCCCTTCGAGATGCGCGCGCAGGTCGTCCCTTTGACCCCCACTTAAATGATGCGCTGAACGCACTGGCTAACCGTGGTTACACCGATGGTTTTTACACCCGCAAACGCGCTGGCGCGAGTCAGAACTACGAAACAGGCAACTCAGTTTTTTCCCATCAGCGTTTCGTTGGTGAAGTCCTGCGCTGGGATGAAACACGGCAGATGGCAGAAGTGGAAGTGAAAAACCGTTTCAGCATCGGCGATGAATTAGAGTTAATGACTCCCGCAGGTCGTGAGCGTTTTACCCTCACATCTATGTTTGCAGCGCGTCACGGTGAAGAGGCGATGGAAGTCGCCCCAGGCAGCGGTCACCGGGTATGGATTCCCCTGCCTATCGTCCCCGAACCCGCACATCTGGCGATGATTAGCCGCATCATTCCAGCCGACGAATAGTAATCATTTATACGCATCGAGAGGGACATTATCATGGCAGACTGTTATTGCGAAGAACGGCTCAGCGACCCTGAATTGGCTGCTGTGATGGAAGAGATCCCCGAAGGGTATTGTGGTCTATGCGATACATGCGGCAAACCAGGGCATACGCGCGCCCATCCGCACGCACCAGTCACCAGTGCTTGGTGTGATGCGCACTGGGATGAGATGCAGCAACACCGCATTATTTCACTGGCTGAAGTGATTCCCTGGCTATTCCTATTATTGTTGCTGACTATTTTATCCGTCACCTTGTACTCATTATTTTGATGAAGGAGAGAAACGCATGATTACATTGGGAACACCGCATAGTGCATCAGCCACCCGTCTGTTGTTGTTAGGCGCAGGCGAATTGGGCAAGGAGCTGGTGATTGAGCTGCAACGACTTGGTGTAGAGGTGATCGCTGTGGATCGCTATGCCCATGCACCGGCGATGCAGGTGGCGCATCGCTGTCATGTGATTGATATGCTGGATGCCGCTGAGTTGCGCCGCATTGTTGAGCTGGAGCAGCCGCACTATATCGTGCCAGAGGTGGAGGCGATTGCCACTCAAGCCTTGGTTGAGTTGGAGCAGGAGGGATTTCGTGTCATCCCTACGGCGCGCGCCACGCAGCTGACCATGAACCGCGAAGGCATCCGCCGTCTTGCCGCTGAAGCGTTGAAACTCCCCACCTCGCCCTACCGTTTTGCCGATACCGAGACTGCTTTTATCGAAGCCGTGACGCTGCTGGGATTGCCCTGTGTAGTGAAACCCGTGATGAGCTCTTCGGGCAAGGGGCAGAGTGTTATACGTGCAGACGATCAGATTGCTGCGGCATGGCAATATGCACAGCAGGGCGGCAGAGCAGGGGGCGGTCGTGTGATTGTAGAAGGGTTTATCGACTTTGATTACGAAATCACCCTGCTGACCATCCGTCATAGCGGGCAGACCACCTTTTGTGCGCCCATTGGTCATGTACAACGCGATGGTGACTACCGTGAATCCTGGCAACCGCACCCCATGA
>JAUZQP010000143.1 GCA_030950965.1 Mariprofundaceae bacterium | reverse complement strand
ACATTTAAAGCCGAAGCATATATTTTAACCAAAGAAGAGGGCGGTCGTCATACCCCATTTTTCAATGGTTATCGTCCTCAGTTTTACTTCCGTACCACCGATGTGACAGGTTCTGTTACTTTGCCTGAAGGCACTGAAATGGTCATGCCTGGTGATAATATCTCTATGGATGTTGTCTTGATTACACCGATTGCTATGGATAAGGAATTGCGTTTTGCAATTCGTGAAGGCGGCCGCACTGTAGGTGCTGGCGTTGTCACCGAGATTAGCGAGTAAAGGGAGCCTATTTCATATGGCAACTCAAAGTATCCGAATTCGCCTGAAGGCATTTGATCACCGTATCTTGGATAAAAGTGCGGAAGATATTGTCGCGACGGCTAAACGTACGGGGGCAGTGGTTCGTGGGCCAATCCCCATCCCTACCCGTATTCGTAAATTTTGCGTGATTCGTTCACCGCATAAATATAAAGATTCTCGTGAACAATTCGAGATTCGTACCCATAAACGCTTGCTTGATATCGACCGTCCAACACCTCAAACGGTGGATGCCCTGATGAAGTTAAATCTTCCATCAGGTGTCGATGTCGAAATTAAGCTGTAACAGGAGAAAGCTATGTGTGGTTTGATCGCCCGTAAGGCGGGAATGACGCAAATCTTTGCTGAAGATGGTTCTGCTGTTCCGGTCACTGTATTGAATATTGAAGCGTGTAAAGTAATTGCACGCAGAACTGCCGACCGCGATGGTTATGATGCTATTCAAATTGGTTATGGTGAGGCTCGTAAAGGGGCTAGCCGTGCCGTGCAAGGTCATTATGCTAAGCAGGGTCAAGAAGAAATGGGCGCGATGAAAGAATTTCGCGTGACTTCTGATGCTGAGTTTGAACTGGGTCAGGTGCTGGATGCCAGCATGTTTGAAGCAGGGCAAAAAATTGACGTATCTGGTACATCTAAGGGTCGTGGCTTCACTGGTGTTATGAAGCGTTACGACTTTGCTGGTGGACGCGCTACCCATGGTGCAGAAAAAGTGCATCGTCAAATGGGCTCTACGGGTCAATGTCAATGGCCTGGACGCGTTTTCCCAGGTAAAAAAATGCCAGGTCACTATGGTGCGGCTCGTGCTACAGTGCAAAACTTGGAAGTGGTGCGTGTTGATGCGGATCAAAACCGTATCTTAGTGCGTGGTGCTGTACCAGGTGCCAAGCAGGGTTTGATTGAAATTCGTCCTGCTGTGAAGGGGGCGTAAGATGGCCGAAATCAATATCGTTAACCAAAAGAACGAAGTGATTGGCTCGCGTGAGCTGAATGCAGCAGTGTTTGATGTAGAAGTTGATGCTGGTTACATTCATCGTGTGTATGCTTCTTTGGCATTGGCACAGCGCGCAGGTGGTGCTTCAACCAAGACGCGCGCACAAGTTTCTGGTGGTGGTAAAAAGCCTTGGAAGCAGAAGGGAACAGGTCGCGCTCGTCAGGGCTCAACACGTTCTGCGCAATGGCGACATGGTGGTGTGGCTCATGGTCCTAGAGGTGAGTCTAGTTTTACCAGTCGTGTGAATCGCAAGGAACGCCGCTTGGCAACACGCATGGTGTTGACTGATGCTGTGCGTAACGACCGAATTACTGTGTTGAATACTTTGGATATTACAGAGGCAAAAACCAAGGCGTTTGTTGAAGTTGCCCAAGCATTGTCTACAACAGCCGCTTTGTATGTAGTGAGTGAGTTGACTCGCGAAGTGGAGTTGTCTGCGCGTAATGTCATAGGTGCTAAGGTTGTATTGGAAGGTCAGATGAATCTACATGACCTGATGAAATATAACCGTGTGATTGTGACTGAAGCAGCCTTGGAGAAGATTGAGGGATACCTGTCATGAGTGCGAACTACAAAGACATGAACACCTTGCTTTTTCCTGTGATTACAGAAAAAAGCTACGGCGCAAAAGCCGAGAATAATCAGTATGTTTTCAAGATATCTAACCGCGCAACTAAGGCGGATGTGAAGCAGGCTGTTGAGAGCATTTTTGAAGTGAAAGTGGAAAAGGTTCAGGTGATTACTGTACCAGGCAAGGAAAAGCGTCGCGGAGCCCATGTGGGTCAGCGTCCGGGTTACCGTAAGGCTGTTGTGCGTCTGGTTGAAGGTCAATCCATCGATCCAGAAGAAGAGGCATAATCATGGCATTGAAAGCATTAAAGCCCAACACCAATGGTTCTCGTGGCCGCGTTGCGGCAGTAACTCCAGAGTTGTACAAGGGTTCTCCGCTTAAATCATTGACGCGTGGAGCCACTAAATCGGGCGGTCGTAACCATAATGGTCGCATGACAGCGCGTCATATTGGTGGTGGTCATAAGCGTTTATTACGCGAAGTTGATTTTAAGCGTGACAATCACGGAATTGAAGGTAGAGTCTCGCGTCTCGAGTACGACCCCAATCGTACTGCGCATATTGCCCTTGTTGTTTTCATCAACGGTGATAAGCGTTACATTTTAGCTCCGCAAGGTCTTCATGCTGGTGATGTCATCATGGCAGGTTCTGATGCAGAGATTAAACCTGGCAATGCGCTGCCAATCTCAGGTATTCGTGTCGGCACTATGCTGCATAATATTGAGATGAAACCTGGTAAAGGTGGACAGATGGCGCGTAGTGCGGGATCCAGCATTCAACTGATGGGTAAAGAAGGCGGAAAAGCTATTCTTAAACTCCCATCTGGCGAATTCAGACGTGTAGATATCCGCTGCATGGCTTCGATTGGTATCGTCGGTAACGCCGACCATTCGAATGCTAAGGTAGGTAAGGCTGGCCGTTCACGCTGGCTGGGTGTACGTCCCCACGTTCGTGGTGTGGCGATGAACCCTGTGGATCATCCGCATGGTGGTGGTGAAGGACGTACTTCGGGTGGTCGACATCCAGTTACGCCGTGGGGTGTGCCGACTAAAGGTCACAAGACACGCAACAAGAATAAGGCTTCCAGCCGCGACATTATACGTCGCAGGAACCAGAAGTGAGGATAGATTATGGCACGTTCGCTTAAAAAAGGCCCTTATATTGAGCCGTCTTTGCAGAATAAAGTGTCTCGCTATGTAGCCGAAGGCAAAAAGACAGTGTTAAAAACTTGGTCTCGTCGTTCAACGATTACACCTGAGTTTGTAGGCTTGAATTTTGCAGTACATAACGGTAATAAGTTTATTCCGGTGTTTGTCACCGAAAACATGGTAGGACACAAGTTAGGTGAGTTTTCACCCACGCGTTCCTATTATGGCCATGGCGCTGATAAAAAAGCAAAGAAGAAGAGGTAGCATGAAATGAGCGAAGAAGTCCGCGCTCTGCATAAAGATGCACAGATTAGCGCTCAGAAAGTGCGCCCAATGGCCAATGCGGTTCGTGGTTTGCCAGTCAGCCGCGCCTTGGGTATTCTTGAGTTGTCACCTAAAAAATCAGCCCGTGTGATTGAAAAGGTGCTAAAATCAGCCATTGCTAATGCTGAACAGAATAATGGTCTAGATGTTGATCATCTGATTGTTTCTTCAGCATATGTGAATGAAGGTCAGACCTTGAAGCGTTTTCGCCCTAAAGGTATGGGTCGTATGCGCAAGCGTTATCACCGTCGCAGTCATGTTACGATTGCTGTTCGGCAAGTAAGTTAAGGGAGTTCATTGATGGGGCAGAAAGTACACCCACTTGGTTTCAGGGTTGGTATCAACCGTGGTTGGGAATCCGTCTGGTATGCAGAAAAAGACTTTGGTTCTCAGCTGCGTCAAGATATTGAGCTGCGCAAATATGTGAAAGCTCGCCTGAAGCACGCACATGTCTCCCGTATTGTGATTGAGCGTCCGACCGATAAGATCAAGATCAGCGTTCATACCGCTCGTCCTGGTGTAGTGATCGGTAAAAAAGGTTCAGAGATTGAAGCCTTACGCCGTGACCTTATTCATCGTGTTGGTCGTGATGTTCAGATTTACATCGTTGAAGTACGTCGTCCAGAAGCGGAAGCGCAATTGGTAGCAGAAAATATTGCTATGCAGTTAGAGCGTCGTATCTCTTATCGTCGCGCCATGAAGCGCGCTGTTCAAAGCGCGTTACGTATGGGTGCTAAGGGTGTGCGTATTAATTGCTCTGGTCGTTTGGGCGGAGCTGATATTGCACGCATGGAATGGTACCGCGAAGGCCGTGTGCCTTTGCATACATTGCGTGCCGACATTGGCTATGGCTTCTCCGAAGCTAAAACCACGTACGGCATTGTCGGTGTTAAAGTCTGGGTGTTTAATGGCGAAAAGCTTGGCGACACTCAGGAAAAGAAATAGCTGACGGAAGGGTTGAGTTACTATGTTACAACCAAAGAAAATTCGCTGGCGCAAACACCATAAGGAACTGCAGCGCATCCGTGGTATTTCACCACGTGGCGCATCGTTGAATTTTGGTGGTTTTGGGCTGAAGGCGATGGAGCCAGGTAGAATTACGGCGCGTCAGATCGAAGCGGCTCGTGTTGCTATGACTCGTCATATCAACCGCCAAGGTCGTATTTGGATTCGTATGTTTCCTGATTTGCCTGTGTCTAAAAAGCCTGCCGAAGTACGTATGGGTAAAGGTAAAGGTAGCCCCGAGTTTTGGGTTGCCGCCGTTAAAGCTGGCCGTATTTTGTATGAAATGGATGGTGTTGATGAGGACTTGGCTCGTGGTGCGTTTGAACGCGCTGCAGCTAAATTACCCATCCGTACCAAGATTGTTGTGCGCGGAGTTGGTCGATGAAAGCATCTGATTTTCGTAATAAAGACGACGCTGAGTTGAAAGGACAGCTGGAAGAACTGGCTGCGGAGCATTTGAAACTGCGCTTCCAGAAAGCTACCGCTCAAATCACCAACACGGCACGAATTAGTCAAGTCAAGCGTGATATTGCCCGTATTCAGACGGTTATGTCTGAACGTTGCGGTTAGAGGTAGAGCATGTCTGAAGTTAAGAGTAATAAGCGCAAGCTAGAAGGTGTGGTAAAGAGTAATAAGGGTGATAAAACCATTGTTGTTACTGTGGAACGTACCTTTTTGCATCCGCGTTATCGTAAGACTGTGCGCTCGCACAAAACATATATGGCACATGATGAAGCCAATGAATGCAATATCGGTGATACCGTTAGCATCATTGAGTCCAACCCTATCTCTCGTCGCAAGCGCTGGACTATGGAAGCAATCATCACCCGTGCAGAACAACTGTAATAGGCGGGATGCGAAATGATTCAGAATGAAACAGTGCTGCAAGTAGCAGATAATTCCGGTGCTCGTAAAGTAACATGCATCAAGGTGCTGGGTGGCTCTAAACGTCGCTATGCCAGTGTCGGCGATGTGATTGTTGTGGCTGTTAAAGAAGCCGCGCCAAATGGTAAGGTCAAAAAAGGTGAAGTTCAGCGTGCTGTTGTGGTTCGCACAGCCAAAGAATTTCGTCGCCCTGATGGTAGTTCAATTCGCTTTGATGAAAATGCAGCAGTGCTACTAAGTAAGCAGAATGAACCTATGGGAACTCGTATTTTTGGCCCAGTGACAAGAGAACTTCGTAGCAAGGGATACATGAGAATTATCTCTCTAGCCCCTGAAGTATTGTAAGCGGAGGATGATGAAAATGGTTGCCGAAGTAAATACACGCATTCGCCGTGATGATGAAGTGACGGTGATTGCTGGGCGAGATCGCGGTCTGCGTGGTAAAGTTATCAAGGTTTTACCTACCTCTGGTCGCGTATTAGTGTCCAAGGTTAATATGGTAAAACGACATGCACGTCAAAGTGCAAATAGTGCTGGTGGTATTCTTGAAAAAGAAGCACCGATAGCCTTGTCAAATATTCAATTTTTCTGCCCAAACTGCCAAACTGGCGTTCGTTTGGGTATGAAGCAGTTGGAAGACGGACGTAAAGTTCGTCGTTGCCGCAAATGTGGCGAAGTCCAGGATCAGTAGGAGTTATAGAGATGGCTCGTTTGAAAGATGACTATAAGTCTCGCGTAACCGCTGAGTTGACTGAGGCTTTTGCTTATAAAAATCCGATGCAAGTTCCTCAAATCACTAAGATTGTTGTGAACATGGGTGTGGGTGAAGCAGCAGCAAATGCTAAATTGCTCGATGGTGCCGTTACGGATATGACCGCTATTACTGGTCAGAAGCCGATTATCACCAAAGCAAGAAAGTCAATTGCTAACTTTAAGTTGCGTGAAGGGATGTCAGTGGGATGTCGCGTCACCCTTCGTGGTGAACAAATGTGGGAGTTTCTTGATCGTTTGATCAATGTTGCGCTACCTCGCATTCGCGATTTTCGCGGTGTTTCCGCCAAGGCCTTTGATGGTCGTGGAAACTACACCCTTGGGTTGAAAGAACAGATTATCTTCCCCGAGATTGAATATGATAAGGTAGATAAAGTACGTGGTATGGATATTACCATTTGTACATCTGCCGAAACCAATGATGAAGGGCGTGCGCTGTTGAAAGCATTCAGCATGCCATTCCGTTCCTAGGAGCTTAGGTATGGCAAGTAAGGCGTTGATTGCGAAAGCTGCGCGTAAGCCTAAATTTAAAGTGCGCGGTTACACACGTTGTCAGTTGTGTGGTCGCCCACACTCTGTTTATCGTAGATTGGGTATGTGCAGAATTTGTCTGCGTAAGCATGCACTTGCCGGTGAGATCCCTGGCATGGTTAAGTCCAGTTGGTGATCGCAGTTAAGGAGATACTGATATGATGACAGACCCCATCGCCGATTTGCTGACACGTATTCGCAACGCACAGCAGGCCGGTATTGAAAAAATTGAAATGGGTGCTAGCCGCACTCTGATTTCCATTGCGACCATTCTGAAAGAAGAAGGTTATGTTGTAGGGGCTAAGCCTTATAACTACAAAGGTCGCCGCTATATTCGTTTGATTCTGAAATATGATGATGATGGTCGCGGTGTGATTCGTGAAATCACCCGTGTGTCCAAACCTGGTCGTCGTGTTTATAGTGCTGCAACAGAATTACCTCGTGTTCGTAACGGTTATGGTATTGCTGTAGTGAGTACTTCTAGAGGCATGATGACAGACAAGAAGGCTCGTGAGGCTCATGTGGGCGGCGAAGTCCTTTGTACGGTATTTTGAGGTAGTATATGTCACGTATTGGTAAGCAACCCATTGTTATTCCAGCAGGTGTAGATGTTATTATCGAAGCTGATCAAGTGACCATTAAAGGTGCTAAAGGCACCATGGTTTCCCCGTTGTTTCCGCATATTACTGTGTCACAAGAAGGCACTAGCCTTCAGGTTGCATGTTCTGATGTAGAAACAAAAAAAACAAACGCTTTGTTTGGTTTGGTTCGTTCATTGCTTGCCAATAATGTGGTAGGTGTGAGTCAAGGCTTTAATAAAGTGCTTGAGCTTCGGGGTGTCGGTTATCGTGCTCAGTTGAAGGGGCGGATATTGGGACTTTCACTTGGTTTTTCTCATCCTGTTGAGTATCCCCTTCCTGAAGGTGTTGATGCTGTTGTAGAACAAACAAAAATCACTATCTCTGGCTATGATAAACAGCAAGTTGGGCAAGTTGCCGCAGAGATTCGCGCTTTCCGTCCACCTGAGCCTTATAAAGGCAAGGGTGTTCGCTATCAAGGTGAGCGCGTTATAATGAAAGAAGGTAAGAGGGCGTAAGGGGAGCATATGTCTGCTAAGCGTTATGAAAACAATGCCGGTGTTCGTCGTGCGCGTCGCGTTCGTGCTCGTGTAAAGGCCTCTGGCATGCTGCGTTTGAGCGTATTTCGCTCAGCGCGCCATATTTATGGCCAAATTATTGATGATGCTAAAGGTGAAACTTTGGCTTGCGCATCAAGTCTGGATGAAAGTATTGCAAGCGGTTCCAATTGTTCTGCTGCCGAAGCCGTGGGTAAACTGCTGGCTGAACGGGCAGAAAGTGCTGGGATCGAACAAGTTGCATTTGACCGTGGATCATTCCGCTATCATGGCCGTGTCAAAGCGTTCGCTGAAGGCGCACGTTCTGCCGGTCTGAAGTTTTAGGAGCTCAAGCAATGATCAATGCAGATGAACTGGAATTGACTGAAAAACTGATTGGTATCAATCGTGTGGCTAAAACAGTTGCTGGTGGTCGTCGTATGGGCTTTTCTGCCCTGATGGTGGTCGGTGATGGTAATGGTCATGTGGGTTTTGGTCACGCCAAGGCAAAAGAAGTTCCTGAAGCTATTCGTAAAGCTACAGAGATTGCGCGTAAAACATTGATTTTCGTGCCGCGTAAGGGTGGTACCATTTACTTCCCTGTCACGGGTCGTCAAGATGCTTCGCGTGTGTTGCTGCGCCCTGCTTCTGAAGGTACAGGTGTGATCGCGGGTTCTGCTGTTCGTGCGGTGTTGGATGCTGTTGGCATTCGTGACATCTTAACGAAGATGCAAGGGTCTCGTAATTCAATCAACGTGGTACGTGCTACATTCAACGGTTTAAAATCGTTAGAGAGCCCTGATCAAGTTGCGGCACGCCGAGCGCGTTCGTAAGTAATATAGTAGGCGGTTAGCTGCCTTTTTCAGCAACGGGTATGCTGATGCTACCCGTTGCTGCATCATGTGTGATAGATCTTTGTTAGATATATCGATGAACACTGGGGAAATCATGAGTGAAAAACAAACAATCCGTGTACGCCAATTTAAGAGCGGAATCGGATATGATAAGAGGCAAAATGCCTGCCTTCGGGGCTTGGGCTTTCGTCGTATGAATCAAGTCGTCGAGTTGGAAGATACACCATCCATTCGTGGTATGGTGAATAAAATCCCTCACTTGGTTCGTATTGAAGATTAATAAATCTACGTGAACCGCTAGCTGTAAGAGCTCATATAGCCCTATAGTAGTTAGTTTTCGATGAATAACAACAGCAGAACGTGACTATTGATTGCTGTATAATAATAGATTATTTGCCCCTATAAGGACTGGTTTTTGGCAGTTTTTCTGCATACCATGCAATAGTGGAAGGGAATAACAATGAAATTGAATGGAATTCAGGGACATGCAGGTTCACGTCCATCGCGCAAGCGTTTGGGCTGTGGCGTTGCTAGTGGTCAAGGTAAAACTGGCGGTCGTGGACACAAAGGTCAGAAGTCCCGTACAGGCGGTAAAGTGATGCGTGGTTTTGAAGGCGGTCAGATGCCTTTGATTCGTCGTTTGCCTAAGCGTGGCTTTACACCAAGGAATAAAGTTTTCTTCCAATTGGTGAATGTTGAGCAGTTAGGTGCGTTTGAAGCGGATGTTGTGATTGATGCGAGCGTATTATTTGATGCTGGTCTGATTCGAAATGCAGTTGACCCCATTAAACTACTGGCTTCTGGCGACTTAGCTGTAAAATTGGATGTGCGTGTCACGCATGCTTCCAAAGCAGCTATTGCTAAGGTTGAAGCCGCAGGTGGCGCAGTTAATCTAGCTGGAGCGGAATAAATATGAACCAAGTGTCAGGCGTGGGTGCTCTTGGCAATATTGGCAAAATTCCTGAGCTAAAATCACGAATTCTGTTTGTGTTGGCTATGTTAATTATCTACCGTGTCGGTGCTCATATTCCAGTCCCTGGCATTGATGCACATGTGTTGGCTCAGTTTTTCAGCCAAGCTAAAGGTAGTTTATTGGGCATGTTTGATATGTTTTCTGGCGGTGCGTTGTCACGTTTGACAATTTTTGCGCTGGGTATCATGCCTTACATTTCAGCAGCAATTATTATTCAGTTAATGACAGTAGTCTCCCCGCGTCTTGAACAACTTAAGAAGGAAGGGGAGTCTGGTCGCCGTAAAATAACGCAATATACGCGTTATGGTACAGTTTTCTTAGCTATTTTTCAGGCGATCGGTATGTCCTATGGGCTGGAGACATTCAGTGTCAATGGCGAATCTGTGGTCGTGGATCCTGGTACGATGTTCCGTTTTATGACTGTGGTGACATTGGTTAGTGGTACCGTTTTCTTGATGTGGCTGGGTGAGCAAATTACTGAACGTGGTATTGGCAATGGCATTTCGTTGATTATTTTCGCCGGTATTGTGGCCGGATTGCCGTCAGCGATTGGTGGTACTTTAGAGCTTGCTAGCACAGGTGAATACTCGCCAGTTTTGGTGATTGGCTTGTTTGCGATGGCAATTCTTGTAACGGCTGTTGTAGTATGGTTTGAACGTGCCCAGCGTCGGATTACCGTTCAGTATGCGAAGCGACAGGTGGGTAATCGTCAATATGGTGGTCAGTCCTCATTTTTGCCGCTGAAGGTGAATACGGCAGGTGTTATTCCACCAATTTTTGCCTCAAGTTTAATTTTACTCCCTGCAACCTTTGCGCAGTTTACCAAAGATGTAGAGGGTATGGGTTGGATTGCTGATGTAGCAGCATTGATGGCACCAGGTCAATGGCTATATTTGAGTTTGTTTGTGGGTCTTATCGTCTTTTTCTGTTTTTTCTATACGGCGATTGTTTTCAATCCTAAAGAAACGGCTGATAACCTGAAAAAGAATGGTGGCTTTATTCCAGGTATTAAGCCTGGTCAGAAGACAGCACAATATATTGATGATGTGTTGACACGGATTACCGTGGTTGGCGCAATTTATGTCTCCTTGGTTTGTTTATTACCACAAATATTGATTAATCAGTTGTCTGTACCTTTTTACTTTGGCGGAACGAGCTTGTTGATTATTGTGGTAGTAACGATGGATACGATGTCACAGATTCAGGCTCATTTGATGAGTCATCAATACGAGGGCTTGATGAAAAAAGCTCGTTTGAAGACGCGTTGATGAATATTGTTTTGTTTGGACCTCCTGGTGTAGGTAAAGGCACTCAAGGTAACCGCTTGGCTGAAGATAAAGGTCTTTTAGCTATAGCGATGGGTGACTTATTACGCTCTGAAGTGAAGTCAAATACAGAACTCGGTTTAGCTGCAAAGCGTTTTATGGATGCTGGTGCATTGGTGCCAGATGATGTTGTGATAGGTATGATTGAATCTCAGATCATCGCTGACAATGCGCAATCAGGCTTTATTCTTGATGGATTTCCTCGCAATGTAGCACAGGCAAAAGCATTGGGTAGCATGCTCGCTAAGCATGATGTTACTATTGATCGTGTGGTATTTATGCGAGCTGAAGAAGCGGTGTTAATACAGCGTTTATGTGGTCGTTTGACATGTTCTTCTTGCGGTTTTGGATTTCATCGTCATTATTCGCCGCCCGAAAAAGATGGCTGCTGCGATAAGTGTGGTGGAGTACTTTACCAACGTGAAGATGATCGCGAAGCTGTTATTGCTTCACGACTTAAAGTGTATGGTGAACAAACAACACCATTGTTGGATTATTACTCGGGTTCTGATCTTTTTCGTAGCGTG
>JAUZQP010000142.1 GCA_030950965.1 Mariprofundaceae bacterium | reverse complement strand
AGACGAGCGTGGGCGTGCCTTAAATCGCCGTGAAAAAGCGGATGTAAAAGACGAATTGGTGCAAGAGCTGCTGCCTCGCGCCTTTGTCCGCACGCGTGCAACCTATGCCTGTATTTTACCGCAAGCGGGCTGGTTGATGATTAACGCTGCCAGCGCACGCAAGGCGGAAGACTTCCTTGCGGTGTTGCTCAAAACGATCCCTACCCTGTCGCTGGTTGTGCCTGCGCTGGAAGAGAGTTTGTCCGAAGTGATGCGGCGTTGGATGTTAGATGAAGCCGCTGTTCCCGAAGGTTTTACGCTCGAAGATGCGTGCAAAATGATCTCCCAAGGTGAACACGGCGGTACGATTCAATGTCGCCAAGAGGACTTGGCAAAAGATGAGATTTTAGCGCATATCAGAGCAGGGAAATCGGTAACTGAATTAGCCATGAATTGGCGGGAACGGGTATCATTTGTGTTAAGCGAAGAGCTGTCGCTCAAACGTTTGCGTTTTGATAGTGATGTACTGGACGAAGCAGGTGATGCCGATGATGCCGGCGCGCGCTTTGATGCGGATTTTGCCATCATGGCAGCAGAAATCAGTCATTTAATTGATGATTTAATGGCAGGCTTACCTCAGGCCAGCAGCGCGCCATTTTAACACAGATGGCGCGCATACTCTTGTCGGTACGCTCCCTTTAGCGCGCATGCCATTCTGCAATGTATACAAACCTATGAGCCACTTGCAAAAATCGTGAGCAGCGATTTGCTTCCCTGCTTCGGCTCATTTTCGCGTCGAAAATGAGCCGAAGTGGGATTGCAACTCATCCACCCATATTTTTACAAGTGCCTCCTATGAGATGATTTTAAAAGGAATTATTATGGAATTATCCGCTTTAACTGCGTTATCACCATTGGATGGTCGTTATGCTGCTCGAACTGCTGCATTGCGCCCTATTTTTAGTGAATTTGGGCTGATTCGTGCCCGTGTTCAAGTGGAAATTCAATGGTTGAAAATGCTCGCTGCTACTGCTGGTATTGATGGCATTGCACCGTTCTCGGCGGACGCGATTGGCTTTCTTGATGGCATGGTAAGCGACTTTAGCGAAGCAGATGCCGAGCGTGTTAAAACCATTGAACGCACCACCAATCATGATGTCAAAGCAGTGGAATACTTCCTGAAAGAACGTTTGAATAGTCGCGATGATTTACGTGAACAGGCGGAGTTCCTGCATTTTTCTTGCACCAGTGAAGATATTAACAACCTCTCTTATGCCTTGATGCTGAGCCAAGCGCGGGAGCAAGTGATGTTGCCTGCCTTGGATACGGTGATCGCCCATATCGAGGCGCAAGCTGTTGTTATGGCAGAAACATCGATGCTGGCGCGCACCCACGGTCAATCGGCGAGTCCAACCACGATGGGCAAAGAGTGGGCAAATGTTGCCAGCCGTTTGCAACGCCAGCGGGCGCAAATTGCCGATGGTGAAATCTTGGGTAAGATGAATGGCGCAGTAGGTAACTATAACGCCCATTTGATCGCCTACCCCACCTTGGATTGGGAATGTATAGCACAAAGCTTTGTAACGTCACTGGGGCTCGCTTGGAATCCTTACACGACGCAGATTGAACCCCATGATTATATCGCTGAAATGAACCAAACTTGGATGCGCGTCAACACCATTTTGATTGATTTTAGTCGTGATATTTGGGGCTATGTATCGTTGGGTTATTTCAAGCAAAGAGTCATCGCGGGTGAAGTCGGTTCATCCACGATGCCGCACAAGGTCAACCCCATTGATTTTGAAAATGCGGAAGGAAATTTTGGTCTAGCCAATGCCATGTTGGCACATTTAGCAGAAAAGCTGCCGATTTCTCGTTGGCAACGCGATTTAACGGATTCCACGGTATTGCGCAATCTAGGCGTGGGCTTTGGCTATGGCTTGCTAGCAATCGCTTCCCTGCAAAAAGGCATGAGTAAACTGGAACTCAATAGCAATGCTTTGAACAAGGATCTTGAACGCAGTTGGGAAGTACTGGGTGAGGCGGTGCAAACCGTCATGCGCAAGTATAGCCTAGAAAATCCTTATGAGCAGATGAAAGCGATGACCCGTGGTAGTGGTATCACGCCTGAGAAGCTGCATGACTTTATTGCTACCTTGCAAATTTCCGATGAAGACAAAGCGCGTTTGATGGCATTAACACCAGCGAGCTACATCGGCAATGCAGCTACACAGGCACGCCAAATCAAGGGTGACCATGCCTGATATTGGGCTGGTTGAGTTGCTGTTGATTGGGCTGGTTCTTTTTTTAGTCGTCGGCCCTGAACGTTTGCCTGAAGTGATGGTGCAGGTGGCGGATATATTCCGCACTCTGCGCCAATGGTCGGAGAAGCTGAGGACGGTGGTTACCGAGCAAACCGAAGCCTTTAAAAAACCTTTGGAGCAAGAGTGTGACCCATTACGCCAAGATATGTATGACAGCACTACCCCCATTACCACAGAATTCAACGATTTGATCAAACAAGGGAAAGTGACACTAGACGAACAACCCAAATCCAACAGCGAGCAAACACCGCGTGACTGATGACACAACAGAAACACCGTTAAATGGGCATTTACGCGAATTAAAGCGGCGCATGACGATTGCTGTGGTGACCTATGTCATCGGCGTGTTCGCCTTGATGAATATTGCACCGACGCTGTATGACTTTATCTCTCTACCCTTGCGCGAGGTGCTACCCGAAGGCTCGGCGATGGTGTTTATTGGTGCGCCTGATGTGTTTTTCACCTATTTAAAAATAGCCTTGGTCGCCTCGTTGTTCATCACCTCACCCATTACGCTGTACCAATTTTGGGCATTTGTCGCACCGGGTTTGTACCAGCATGAACGACGCGTGTTTATGGGCTATATGCTGGCCAGTATAGTGTTATTAATCAGCGGTGCTGCATTTGCCTATTTTGCGGTATTCCCTTTGGTATTTACTTTTTTCCTTGGTTTTGCCAATGATCATATTCAGGCGATGCCAGCGGTGAAAGAGTATTTATCGTTCGCGCTTAAATTGCTGTTTGCCTTTGGTATCAGCTTCCAAGTCCCTATTGTTTTGATGCTACTGACGCGCATGGAACTCATTAACCCTGACAACCTTGCAAAAAAACGGCGATTCATTATTTTATGGGTCTTTGTATTCAGTGCCCTGCTCACGCCACCAGATGTCATATCCCAAATTATGTTGGCAATTCCGATGCTGCTGTTGTTTGAGTTGGGACTTTTTTTAGCCCGTCGTTCCGTTCGTATTAAGGCAAAAGAAGCACTTTGAATGTAATCATTCACTCCCCCCCACTGATTTTCCGCCCTCTGCGTTGAAAGTGCTCATTTACCCCAGCGTAAACTGCGCGCTTTCGCCTTGATGGCGAAAAAACAGAGGGGTGTGATGATTACACTTCCTGAGTTCAAGCCATCACAGCAGTTTATGAGTTATGCCGTTCACTGATGATTTATGGGTTTAATCATACCGATACGTTTTTTCATATTTATGATGACTGCTTGGCAATATGGTTGTGGCAAGCATTGATTCCAATGTTGGATCGCTAAAGTTTCCATGTGTAATTGGTTATAGATATTCCCTATTTGATAATGCAACGAATCATCATGAGGAGCTAAGTGCAAGGCCGATTTTAATGCTCTTAATGCCTCATACATCCTGTTTTGAACTTGATATACACGTGCTAATTTCGCATATGATTTCTTATTCGGTTGAGTATGAACCTCCTGAAGCACTAATTTTTCTGCGGCTTCAAAGTTTTTTTGATGTAGGTATAATTCAAACAGTATATTATATATGTGTTTGTTCCCCTTATGTTTTTTGAGAAATGAATGTATTAACTGGGCAACTTTTTCATTGAATCCCATAGTTAAATAATATGAAGCCATTGTGTTAGTTAACGCAGCAGATGAAGGCCACTGCTGTAAATATCGCTCTCCTTCTTGAACGATAATATCTCTATGATTTGTTCGCCACAAAGCTGAAAGATTACGTACCGCTTGAGCTGGTGTAGGATTTAAATGAATTGCTTCATTCAAAGCATGCATAGCATCAGAAAGTAATTTTTGTTGGAGGTAAAAGAGACCAGCCGCCCAATAAAGACTGGCATTCTTAGCGAACATTGCGTCAAGAAATTCTTTATGATCTTTATGCTTTAACGTAAACAAAAGCACTTCATGAAGTAGTTGAGGGCGTAACGCTAATGCATGTGAAAAATAAATAGCTGATTTTTTATAGTTACCTGATAAAAACAATGCCTTAGCCCATGCATATTGCGTATAAAAAGCCGAGGGTAAGTAATGTACGGCTTGTTCTAATGCTTGATTATAATGCTCCTCACGACCCAATGCATGAAGCACGCTTGCTTTTTTATACCAAAGGGCACCATCAAATGGAAACAAGGATATTGCTACATCTATGGTTTTTAATGATGCCATAAGGTAAGCATCTTGATCATAATCAATAGACATTTCAGTGGAACGGCTTTGAAAGAAATCCGCCAGCCTAGTAACGATTGAATAATCCAAAGGAGAAATTTTATGAGCCAATTGCAATGTTTCTATCGCCACATCAGGTTGCTTGTTAACCATCAGGGTTTGTGCATCAAGAACAAGGTTTTGGGCTTTGTAATGCTGCAGGTTGAGCGCAATAACAGTTAAACTAAAAAGTATGGCAGACAGTACACATGCAACATAATGATGGCGTGCTAAGGTAGCGTGAACTATAGCAAGCTCAGCCCTTTTGGCTTGAGCCAAGTGCACAGATGCAGCCACCATAGAAACAAAAAAAACAAACAACAGCACATTAGCTGGAATATGGAAATTAAACTCAAACAAAGCATGAATAAGCATGGACAAACAAGCGGTCAAGGCACCCAAGCACAGCATGGCTTGTTTATCTCTCATCTTACGTTTTGAAATGATCAAGCGTACTGCTGGAACAATGAGGTAATACATGAAAAAACCTGCTAATATCATGCCAAACAATCCAGTTTCAGCAAACAGTTCAAGGTAATCGTTATGTGCATGCTCAAAAAAATGACTCGATATTTCTTGTGGTTGATATTGAGGGAAAAGAAATTGGTAGCTTCCTAAGCCAGAGCCAAACCAAAGATAATCTAAAATATAC
>JAUZQP010000141.1 GCA_030950965.1 Mariprofundaceae bacterium | reverse complement strand
GGTCATCGCGCTATTGCGTGACACGGAGATGACCACCACGCGAGCAATGCGCTCTTCAGGCAACCTTATAGCGTTCTCGGTCACGCGATCTTTCACATCACGCCCAGCACGAAAGACTTGGAACTGCATACCAGGTCTGAGGCCCTGTTTTTTACCAAGGTTCACTGCCATCACTTGATTGGCACTCACTTCGGTGGTGTCATCCTGTAAATACACCACGACCCCTTGCATATTGAACAAAGAAACCGAGGGGACAATGCGCGTATTGATTTTCACCGCTGGCAGCAACAAATCTCCCTGCGATATTTCGGCATAAGCATACAAGATTCTGCCTTTATACATGTTCCCACGCACCGACATGATTTGAATCCGTCCTAAATGATGCATCAAGATGCCCAAATATTCGCCATGTTGTGTATCTTCCACCTCATGACCCTTGCGAAAAATATCGAAGCTGTCGCCTGTGCGAGCGACCTGCGCAAAGCGCATATACACTTCGTCACCCGCACCGTAATTGAGCCGCTGCATTTCTGAATCAAGAATATAGCCTACCGAAGGGAAGCCTTCTTCTGGGTTGATATAGTCACGGTGTAGCATTTCAGGCAGTTCAAACTCTACCGCTGTTCCTGTCTCAATACGTTCCACCTCTTTCACAATCATCCGAGGTTTAGGGCGGATGGTGGTGAGGCCACCGACAGCTTTGGCTTCACCTGGTGTCATCAAGCGTTGGTGATTCATGGTGCTTTTTTCCGTAGTAGCAGGCTGATTATCCTCAGCTTGTGCTGCTGTTTGCGCGCCATCAGTTTTATTCATTACCTTGGATGCATCAAACCAAATTTTATTGCCAGGGTAAATCAAATCAGGGTTCGTGATGTATAAGTTACGCTCCCAAAGTTGCATCCAGCGTTTAGGGTTTTGAAAGAAGTGATTCGCAATATCCCACAGCGTATCGTTTTTCTTCACTACATAGGGCTGTGTCATATTGCCCTTCAAGGTGATTCCTTGATCGTTGTTTTCGGCTGATGCAGGGATGACCCACAAACTTAAACACAATAACATCAGACCGCGAATAATGGATCGAATCAGCATGGGAAAACTCCTATTCACTCTTTTTGCCGCCAGTTTTTGGCTCTTCGTTGCGCAATAAACGTTGAATATTGCTGCCGTGACGTATCAACACCAACAGTGCCAAGACCCACGCGGCCCACCATGTTGGCGTGCCGCCAGTATGACTAACAAACACCAGTACGGGAATCATCGCCGCCGCAATAATTGAAGCCAGTGCCACGTAACGGGTGCTAAAAAATACCACCAACCACACCGCAAAAGCCGTTATAGCAATCCACGGTAACCACGGCAGCAACACACCAAACATGGTTGCCACCCCTTTACCACCTTGGAAGCGCAGATAAATGGGGAAAATATGCCCCATAAATGCAGCTAAGCCGACGCTAACCAGCAAGACTTCCTGATGGGGCGACAGCCACGCTACCAAAGCGACGGGCGCGCCACCCTTGGTGATATCCGCCAACAAGGTCAATATACCGACGGTTTTACCGCCTGTGCGCAAGGCATTGGTAGCACCAATATTACCGCTACCATGCTCACGTGGGTCTTTGTTAGACAACGCCTTGCTAAACAACAGACCAAAAGGAATACCGCCCAGCAAATAGGCGGCGATAATCCAGAGTGCAAACTCTGGCGTAAGCACAGTCATAGGCGCGTTACCATCATCACAGCTTGCGGTAGTTTTCGCGGCAGTCGTTCATCGCCCGTTGCAAACGCGCTGGCCGACCGCCATTGATGTAGGTGGGCAAAATTGTCTCCACCGAGGAAGCTTCACCAAAGCAGGCAGGGAATGGCTGATCGCCTGCGACAATATTATCCTGCTGAAGCATAGCCAACTGGTCGGGCGTTAAGGGTGGCACAGGCAAAAACTGCAATGCGCTCGCCATCAAACCTGCCACAGCATGGGGTACAGGAATGCACAAACGCGAGCGGCCTCTCGCATCGAGCAATAGTTGCACCAAATCTTTGAATGCATAAGCACGCGGTCCACCAAGGTCAAAACTTTGCTTCACGGTCGCCTTGTCGCTAACACTTTGAACAAAGGCGCGTGCTACATCCTCCACCCACACAGGCTGAAAGCAGGTAGCACCAGCAATCACAGGGAATACTGGCAGCAAACGGGACATCGCATCCAATTTGTTAAAAAAATCATCCTCACGACCAAAAATGACTGACGGACGGATGATCGTCCAGTCTAAATCACTATCTCGAACCATTTGCTCAGCCGCGTGTTTGGTGCGTCCATAATCACTGGGATTATCACTTGCTGCGCCTAATGCGGACATGTGAATATAGCGTGTGACCCCCGCTTGTGTGCAAGCATGGAGTATCCGCTTCGTACCCTCAACATGCGCTTCACTAAAGCTGTAGCGACCGCGTTCAAACAACACGCCGACGAGGTTAATGACGCAATCCATGCCTTCCAGCGCAACATCCAGCCCTTTGCCCATGCAAATATCGACTTGCTTGGTATCGGCACCATCGACCTGCAAATGACGGGCATGCTCTGGATGACGACAAGCAATCCGCACTTGATGACCTTCAGCTAACGCCTGCCGTACAATGGAGCGCCCTACAAAACCGCTGCCGCCAATCACACAAATATTTTTCGCCATGGAATCCCCCCTGATGCACCCTGAATAATTCAGCGTAATAACTCGTTCCGCGCTAATTCTGCGGAAGAATGCCTATCCTGCAAGCAAAGCGCGTTACCAAATCCTCATTCAAGCAAAAAATCGTGCGGTTTGTGCTAACTTTTGCCATTCAGCAACGATAGCTTAGCCTGCATCCATGACTGCTTCCCGAACCTTGCATACAGCGCGCCTGTTTTATTTTTTTTATTTTGCTGTAATGGGTTTGGTATTGCCTTTTTTCCCTGTCTATCTGGCATCATTACAGATGGAAGCGTTCACCATCGGCTTAATCATCGCATTGATTTCTGCGGCTCGCATTTTTGCCCCCCCCCTGTTTGGCTATTGGTTGGAACAGCGACAATACAACCCTGCGATCATCTTGTGTTTGTCTTCGCTGGTGGCAGCCATGGCGCTGCTTCCGCTGAATAGTGCTGCCACATACTTGCCCGTCTTCGCGCTCTTAGTGTTACTATTTGCCCTATTATGGTCGGGGATCTTAGCACCAGCCGACAGTTTGACGATTCGTATAGCAGAAGCGAATCACACCCATTATTCTCGCATACGTTTATGGGGCTCGGTAGGGTTTATCGTGAGTTCCTTGCTGGCAGGCAGCTATTTAGCAGGTGAACGCATGCTCATCTTACCGTGGATTATGGCAGGCTTGATGATTGCCTTGGCGATCAGCTCGGTCACGTTCCAGCGTATGCCAGTATTTACCCACCACCCCAGTGACGATGCGCCCTTGCCGCATTCGCGAGAAACACACCGCCTCATGCTGGCTGGCCTACTCATGCAATGCTCTCACGGTGCTTACTACGCTTTTTTTAGCCTGTATCTCATACACATCGGCTACCAAGCGCAATGGGTCAGCCTTTTTTGGGTGGTATCCGTGGTTGCAGAAATTATACTTATGGCATGGGCTGGTCATTGGTTGCAACGCTGTTCGCTAGCCCTCTGTTTGCATATCTGCTTTGTATTGGCAGCAGTCCGTTGGTTGGGCATTGCCTACAGCGAGGCATGGTGGTGGCTGTTGCTGTGGCAATTATTTCACGCCGCTACGTTTGGAGCATTTCACATCAGCAGCATCACAGCGATGAACCGCATGGTAGCACCATCACGCCAAGCCTCAGCTCAAGGTTGGTTGGGCGCGATGACGTTTGGGCTTGGTGGTATGTCAGGAGTCATGCTAGCAGGCTGGCTAGTGCAGGTAATCGATATTCGTGCTGCGTTATTAAGTTCATCCATCATTGCCCTGCTTGGGGCATGGCTGTATCGTCAACCTGCCAGCAAGGCAGATACACACATTTTTTGATAGGAGTAGCTATGCAGGTCACTTGCAAAAATTGTGAACGGCGATTTTCTTCCCACTTCGACCTATTTCCAAGTAAAAATTCGTTCCATGGAAACAGCATGCATCTCGTTCTTCCTCGAAAATGAACGCGAAGTAGGATGGCAACTCATCCACCCAGATTTTTGCCTGTGGCTCATTGGTAAGGTGTTATTGAATGAGAAAGGCGCGTGGGTCAATAATCGTTGGGTGGTGGAACGTTGAACTGTTGGTTATCATGGCGCTTTTATTTGCCATGCTAAGGGGCTCATCATGCTTTTATCGCACAAAACAGCTTTGCGCCAACAGCTTTTTGCGCGTCGCAAAGCACTCGATGTTACCATGCGGCAACAGTATTCGGCGCAGATTATGGCGCAGGCATCTGTTTACTTGCAACAGCAGCAGGCAGAATCAGTCCTGTTGTACCGTTCGATCGCCAGCGAAGTGGTCACTACTGCGTGGCATGAGGCTGGCGCAGTGCCTTGGCGCGTTTATGCCCCTGTGTGTAACGAAGGGCATGAAATGACGTGGTTCGATGCCCACAGCAGCACGTGGCAAGCGGCGGATCATGGTTTGTTTGAACCTACAGGTGGCGCGCCGTGGCAGGCTGGTGAAAATGATTGGTTGCTCTGCCCTTTACTCGGCTTTAATCGCCAAGGGCATCGCATCGGTATGGGTAAAGGTTATTTTGATCGTTGGTTAGCGGCGCACCGTTCATCGATTCGCGGTTGTTTAGGGCTGGCTTTTTCTTGCCAAGAGGTCGCTGATTTACCCGTTGAAGCACATGATGAGCCGCTGGATGGCATTATTACAGAAAAAGGATTCATTCGTGTCTGAGAGTATTAATATTTTGGTGGTCGGTGATATTGTCGGTCGTGCTGGTCGCCAAGCCCTACAGAACCATATCCCTCGCTTGGTGGATCATCATTTGATTGATTTCATTGTTGCCAATGGTGAAAACTTAGCCTCTGGTCGCGGTGTTACACCGCCTACGGCAAAGGAGATGTTCAAGTTGGGGATCAATGTGTTGACCAACGGCAACCATTGCTGGGATCAGCGCGACTTCCTTAAACAGATTGACCAAGACGACCGTTTTGTTCGCCCTGCGAATTTCTCTTCCCACGCACCAGGTCGTGGGTGGACGATTCAGGAGACCGCAGCAGGTATTCCTGTGGCAGTCATCAACGTTATTGGTCAGGTCTTTATGGGCAGTTGGGATTCCCCCTATGCTGCTGCCGACCAAGCACTGCAAGAGATCCCCCGTGATGTTAAAATCATCTTGTTGGACATGCACGCAGAGGCGAGCAGCGAAAAAATGGGTATGGGCTGGTATTTGGATGGGCAGGTCAGTTTTGTCTATGGCACGCATACCCATATTCCCACCTGTGATGAAATTATCCATACCAGTGGCACTGCCTACCAAACCGATATTGGCATGACTGGCTCGTATCAATCGATTATCGGTAATAAAATAGATCCTGGTTTGTGTCGTTTAGTCAAAGGCTTACCACAACGTTTTGAAGTCGTGGAGCGTGGCGGCAGCGTATTTGCTACGCTGCTAAAAGTCGATGTGAATAGTGGTAAAACGCTGGAAATTAAACGCATTCATATTCCACCCAACAGCTAATTTATGCGCGTCTCGCTGAAACAGCTAAAAATTATCGAGGCTATTGCCCAAGCGCACAGCTTCTCTCGTGCGGCCAAGCTGTTGCACATGACGCAACCAGCTATTTCCATGCAGGTCAAACAATTGGAAGCCAGCATTGAGTTAGCATTGTTTGAGCGGCAGGGAAAGCTCATGGTATTGACTGAGGCAGGCGTAGAGTTGCTGCATTGTGCGCAGCAAGTGCATGAACAAATCAGGCAAACAGAGCAAATCATGGCAGCCATGCGCGGGATTCAACATGGCCGATTGCATCTTACGATGGCGGCCACGGCGAATTATTTTGCGCCGCAACTGATTGCCGCCTTCCATCGCCAATACCCGCAGGTGGATATTCAACTATCAGCCACCAATCGTCAGGGCTTGTTGGGTGCGCTCGATGCACACAGTGCCGACATGGTCATCATGGGCGCGCCACCTGAAGGACATCAATTGCTGGGAAAGCCATTTATGGCGAATCCGTTGGTGGTGATTGCTCACCCCTCGCATCCGTTTGCCTATCGCCAGCATATTCCCCTGCAAGAGCTTGGTGATTCCCGTTTCATCGTCCGTGAATCAGGGTCTGGAACGCGCCGAGCCGCTGAGTTTTTTTTTGCCGAACATGGTTTACACCTGCATGCAGGTGTAGAGATGAACCGTGTGGAGGCGATCAAACAGGCGGTGATGGCAGAATTAGGCCTGGGTATTGTGTCAGCGCACACGTTAGAGATGGAGTTAAAGCTCAAGCGATTGGTCGTGTTGAACATCGAAGCATTCCCTATTGTACGCCATTGGTACATTGTTCATAAAGAGGGGAAACGTTTTACGCCTGTAGCACAAGCTTTTTGTCAATTCGTGCTTGATCATGCCGAGTCATTGATTCATCTACCGAAGTTGTAAGTCACCCACAACAAACAATATCCCCATTACACTTGTCCAGCGACCATTATAATGCCTATTTCGACAGCAATCATCACGATTTATGGGACCCAGTATAATGGTTTTTGAAGGTAGCTAAAGCACCTAACCTGAATTATTCACAAATACTGTCGCGCCCTTGCTTGCCCCTTTATCCGCAACGAACACCTTGTCAGTCGAGCGTATCCATGGGTACGCTACTCCCGACAAGGCATCCGTTGCAAACAAAGGTTCTACGCAATCATCACGACGATTCATGAATAATTCAG
>JAUZQP010000140.1 GCA_030950965.1 Mariprofundaceae bacterium | reverse complement strand
TTGGGTTTCGCTTCGCTCTACCCAACCTACGCTTCACTGTTCTTATGGCATTGCTCATGTAATGATTCAGGATCAATATCAAACCGTATCCTGCCTAAATTCCCGGATAAATACGACATGTAAAAATATAACTTCCTTAATTATCAGTTGGTTATATCTTTTTAAAATAAACTTACCCTAAGATTTAGGCCGGATACCAAGCACCCTTCATCTCTGAATCCTAGGAGGCTGTTCGAAAACAGGAATGATAGCGAGGGGATGCTGGTTGTATTTAAAGAAAATCATAGGGAAACCTGTCCAAATCCAACGTTTCCGCAGTAGGTTCTTCTATGGTCGGGCAGCCTTCAAGCAGGGTGCGTAAACGCCGCACCCTACCCTTCACCACTATGGTTTACGAAAAGGCTTTGAGAATGACTGAGGCGTTGGTTCCGCCAAAGCCGAAAGAGTTGGAGATGGCCACTTGGATGGCTTCTTGGCGTGCTTCGTTGGGCACGTAATCCAAGGTGCATTGGGGGTCTGGGTTGTCCAAGTTCATGGTTCCTGGCACGACACCGTTTTGCAATGCTAAGGCAACAAAGCCAGCTTCAATACCGCCAGTCGCGCCGAGCAAGTGCCCTGTCATCGACTTGGTTGAAGAGACCATCAGCTTTTTAGCATGCTCGCCAAAGACGGCTTCAATACCTTGGGTTTCCGCCAAATCACCCGCAGGTGTGGACGTGCCGTGGGCGTTAATATAATCGACATCTTCGGGCGCAATACCAGCACGTTGCAACGCAGAACGCATACAACGCGCACCACCTTCGCCACCGGGGGCAGGGGATGTCATGTGGTAAGCGTCACCCGACATACCGTAACCGATCACTTCAGCAATAATGTTTGCGCCACGTTTCCGGGCAGAATCCAACGATTCCAACACCATCACGCCAGCACCTTCACCCATGACAAAGCCATCGCGATCCGCATCCCACGGTCGTGAGGCTGCTTGTGGGTCATCATTGCGGCGAGACAAGGCTTTACTGGCACAAAAACCACCAATACCAAGCTCACAGACACAGGCTTCTGCACCACCAGCAATCATCGCATCGGCATCACCGCGTGCAATTATTTCAAAAGCATCACCCACAGCATGCGTACCTGTCGCACAGGCTGTAACCGTTGCACCATTAGGCCCTTTGGCTCCCGAATACATCGAAACCCAGCCAGAAATCATATTAATGATGGTTTGGGGGATGAAGAAGGGGGATATTTTACGTGCTCCACCCTTTTCATAAGCGCGCATCGTGCGTTCAATCATGGTCAAGCCACCAATGCCTGAACCAATCGTAACCCCGACACGTTCCGCGTTGTGTTCATCAATCACCAGTCCAGAGTGTTCCAGTGCTAATTGCGCTGCTGCCACACCGTACTGAATAAAAGTGTCCATCTTACGGGCATCTTTTCGGTTGATAAACGTATTGACATCAAAATCAGGTACTTCACCTGCAATGGTACACGCCATGCCAGCCGCTTCAGCATCAAAATTACTGATGCGTCGAATGCCTGACTCACCAGCAATCAATCGCTGCCATGTCGTTTCTGTACCAATCCCCAATGGGGTAATCAGGCCTACGCCTGTGATGACAACACGTCTAGTCACAATTACTCCGCTTTAGCTGCGATATAGTCAATGGCGTTCTGAACACTCTGAATTTTTTCAGCGTCGTCATCTGGAATTTCAACACCAAATTCTTCTTCAAAAGCCATAACCAGCTCTACTGTGTCCAAAGAATCCGCGCCGAGGTCATCGACGAAAGAAGAATCTGAATTAATTTCAGACACTTCAACATTCAATTGATCAGCTACGATCTTAATTACTTTTTCTTCAATCTCTGCAGACATTTAAGTCCTCCCTGTTGAAATTAAGTGATGCTTGCTAGCAGAAGGCATAGCCCTGAGCAAGCATCCCGTGTTGTTTGAAAGTTGTTCAGTTGCCCGAACAACTTGCTTACATATACATACCGCCGTTGACATGTAGGACTTGCCCTGTGATATAAGCGGCATTCGAGCTGGCTAAAAAGCGCACGGCTGCGGCAATATCTTCAGGTTTTCCCATATGTCCCAGTGGAATTTGTTGTGTCAGTGCGCGGTGGGCATCGTCGCCCAGCTCGGCTGTCATATCGGTGGCAATAAAACCTGGCGCGACAGCGTTCACGGTAATACTACGCGAAGCAATTTCCCGTGCCAACGAACGGGTCATCGCATCAAGACCACCCTTGCTAGCGCAGTAGTTCATCTGCCCGGGGTTGCCTGTACTCGCGACCACGGAAGAGATATTAATAATCCGACCACTACGCGCACGCATCATCGGCTTCAGTGCCGCTTGTGAGGCAAAAAATACAGATGACAGGTTGGTATCAATTACCGCTTGCCACTCCTCGGGCTTCATGCGCATCGAAAGATTATCCCGCGTGATGCCAGCGTTATTTACCAGCACATCAAGACGACCTAGGGTTTTCACCACCTCTTGCACAAAACCTTGAACAGAGGCTGCTTGGCTTACATCCACCACGCGTCCCAACACTTCATGTTCGGTTACTGCTGCCAATGCTTCGGCAGCTTTGCTTACGCTGGCTTCGCTGGTAGCACAAATAGCTAAACGATAACCGTCAGCAGCCAAACCCTTGGCAATGGCTAGGCCAATGCCACGGCTTGCGCCTGTGACAATCGCTACGGGTGATTCACGCATGTGTAACTCCATGTAATGCTTTCTGCATCGCTGCATCGCTATCACTGACATAGACTGTACAGCCTTTATCAATGCGGCGCATCAAGCCGGCGAGGACTTTGCCTGGTCCCATTTCCACGGCGGTGTTGATTCCGCTTGCCGTCATATTGCGCATGCAATCAGTCCACCGCACGGGACTGGTCAACTGTGCCAACAGGCCTGCGCGAATGTCATCTACTTGTTGCTTAGGTTGAGCATCAACATTGCTCCATAGCGGGCATTGCAACGGTTGCAACACCATCGACTGTAAACGTTCCGACATTGCATCAGCAGCAGGCTGCATCAATGGTGTATGGGAGGGCACACTGACAGCCAGCGGCAATACGCGACGTGCGCCAGCAGCAGTGCAAGCAGTCATCGCCAGCTCAACAGCGGCGGTGTGACCCGCTATCACCAATTGCCCAGGGCAATTATCATTCGCCAACCAGACTTGCGCCTGCTCATGGCTCGACTGCTGGCAAATATTGTTCATTACATCTTGCTCTAAGCCCAATACAGCAGCCATTTTACCCGTACCCACAGGCACGGCTTGAGTCATCATACGACCACGAAATGCAACGAAGGAGACAGCATCGGAAAAGGCCAAGGAACCTGTTGCCACCAAAGCAGAATATTCGCCCAAACTATGACCCGCGACGCATGATGGCGCGCCACCCTGACGGTGTTGCCACAGGCGCAATAAAGCAATCGAGGCGGTTAATAGGGCTGGTTGTGTGAATTCGGTTTGATGAAGTTGATCATGGGGATTTTCGGCAATCAAGGCTGCCATATCGTAGCCAAGCACGTCGGAGGCTTCGCTCACGCAGTCGCGCACCACGGCTTCTTCTGCCAGCAAGGATGATAACATGCCTGCCGACTGTGAACCCTGACCGGGAAAGATAAATGCTAGTGTATGATTCATATTGTACCTGAAAGCTGTGGCTTAATCGCGTGACCAGCGCAGCATATTTGCACCCCAAGCAAAGCCGCCAGCGAATGCTTCAAGCAACAATAACTGGCCGCGCTTTAATTCGCCACGTTGGTACAAATCGTGCAAGGCTAAGGGCACACTGGCTGCTGATGTGTTGGCATGACGCGCCACCGTCACCACCATACGTTCCTGAGGTAAATTTAATTTTTTGGCAGTTGCTTGCAAGATGCGAATGTTTGCCTGATGCGGAACCAGCCAATCAATATCACTCTTTTGTACGCCATTAGCGGCCATGACTTCATTAACCACTTCGCCAAGCTTGGTAACAGCCACGCGGAATACTTCGTTACCGCGCATTTGAATAGCCGAGACACCAGCGGCATCCATGTCCATCACAGTCTGTCGATCCGTGTGGGGTGGTTGACCACGCATCGCATGCTCTGCCATCAACAGTTCACGGTAGGAACCATCGCAATGCAACACCGAACGCATAAGGCCGCAGCCATCATTTTCGCCAGCTTCGAGTACCACCGCGCCTGCACCATCGCCAAATAGCACGCAGGTATTGCGATCACTCCAGTCAACAATGCGCGACATGGATTCCGCACCGATGAGCAACACGCGACGGAACATGCCCGCTCGCATCATCCCTTCCACCTGTGCTAAACCATACACAAAACCCGAACATACCGCCTGAATATCCCAAGCAGGGAACTCTTTGCCACCCAATCTGGCCTGTACCATGCTCGCCGTAGAGGGGAAAATCATATCAGGGGTAGTGGTCGCCAGCACCAGCGCATCCATATCTGCTACGGTCAAGCCTGCATCATCCAAGGCTGCCTGCGCAGCCTGTGCTGCCAAATCGGCAGTTAACTGACCTACGGCAACCAAATGCCGCTGTTCAATACCCGTACGTGAACGAATCCATTCATCGGTGGTATCCACCATACTGGCAAGCTCATCATTGTGCATGATCCGCTCGGGCAAATACGCGCCGACACCACGAATGTGAACGACTGTCTCTGTGCTGGGTAAAGTATTCATGTGGGAAGTGTCATATTATTCATGGCATTGGCAATAGCGGATTTCAAATCAGCTTTCACTTCGACGCAAGCTGCGTCGATAGCGCAAGAGAAGGCATAAGCATCGGCCGAGCCATGACTTTTCACCACTACACCATTCAAGCCCATCAATGGCGCGCCATTATGTTCGCTGGGATGTAGGGCTTCTTTAAGGTTTTTCAGGGCAGGCATCGCTAGCCAAGCTCCTGCTTTAGCACGCGGGGAGGACTGGAGCTCATGCTTCATCTGCCCTAAAACATGGCGCACAATGCCTTCCATCGTTTTGAGTGCTATATTGCCCACAAAACCATCACACACCACCACGTCAACTGCGCCCGTAAATATGTCTGTGCCTTCGACGTTGCCAATAAAATTTAGATTTGTTTTAGCCAGTTGTTGCGCGGCGTATTTAACAACATCCGTGCCTTTAATGTCTTCCGTGCCAATATTTAACATACCAACGCGAGGGCTTTCTTCGCCACAAACAGCCTGACGGTAACAACTGCCCATAACACCAAATTGAATCAAATGGTTGGACGAACAATCAACATTCGCACCAATATCAAGGAGCAGTGTTCCACCGTGAGTGGAGGGAATCATCGCGGCAATCGCGGGACGATCAATACCAGGAATGGTCTTCATCACCAGCTTAGAGATCGCCATCAGCGCGCCTGTATTGCCAGCACTCACCAAGGCATCCCACTCACCATCACGCACAGCGCGTGCGCCAACGTGAATAGAGGACTTACGCTTACGACGGACAGCAAGCGCAGGGGCATCACACATTTCAATAATGTCTTCAGATTCCACAAGCTCAACGCGATCAGTCAAGTCGTGACGCTCCAGCACAGGCTGAATAACGTCAGGACGACCTACGATGCCTAGCGTGGGTGCATCCGCCTTGGCTAAGACCAGCTTCATAGCTTCGATGACCACATCAGGGGCATGATCGCCACCGTGACCATCAATCAGAATACGCATGATTGATTCCCTAGGAGGCTGTCCGAGAATAGAGACCGTAGCGAGAGATTCCCATTTTGAGTCATATTTTCTGCCCACTTGAGGCTAATAGCAGGATATATTTAACGAAAGTGGGTAGAAAACATGGCCGAAATGGGGATTTCGCAGTAGGTCTTTCTATTTTCGGACAGCCTCCTAGACAGATAGGCATCGCGGCAGCGGTGACGACAACATGATCACCATCTGCTGCTGAATAGGTTTGCTCAGTCACCTTAACATTGATCACGCCGAATATTTCGCGATATTCACGGCGAAAAAAAGGTCGTATATTGTTGATACACAAGCTTTCTTGTAACGCAGCATATCGCGTGAATAGACAAGTTAGAAATGTTAAAATGATTTTGCGTCCCTACTTATAGCCTGATGTTGTACCATCTCAGATTTGACGATCTTTGTAAGTACCGCAGTGTACACATGCATGGTGTGAGCGAACAGGTTCGCCACAGTTGGTGCATGATTGTGCGTTCACAGGTGTTACACCATCGTGAGCGCGGCGCATATTGCGTTTAGATTTACTGGTTTTTCTCTTTGGAACTGCCATTTCATACTCCTCGTCAGACTCGCCTGACATGATTGTGGACTCATCATCCACACTATTATTACTCCTGCCAGAGGGCTAAGCCATCCGCAGTTTGCAAACTAAATAAATTACGTTTTTTGCTGTAACTTGCGCAGCGCAGCGAAAGGATGGTCGTCATCCACCTGCTGGGCGCACTTGCATGCTTTACCACTGCGACCATGACCACAATCGGGGCACAAGCCAGGGCAGGCTTCATCACACACCAACACAGGTCGCCATGCCAGCCAAACTTCTTCGCGCAGTAGGTCAACAAGGTTCATCCGCCCTGGGTGGACTAATACATCCAGCTCATCCAACCGCTCTTCCGACTCATTCTCTTCCACGCGGACAGCACCAATGGCAAAGTCGCGCTTACTATCGGTCGTTAGCTGCCACGCAAAGTCTTCTAGGCAACGGTCGCAACGCCGTTTAATATCCATCGACAAAGCAGCGTGCATAGCAAAGCCGCCATCATTTTTTTCGATGCTACCTGACCAATGCGCTTCCGAACACGCATCGTCCACAGCGTCAATTGTACCTACTGTTTTGTCTTGCAACAAAGCCATAGGAACATTCATATCCCACTGTTTACCACTTGCGGCAAGACCAGCAAGGTCAAAATCAAAACTATGGTAATCCAACATGCGCATCCTGTATGCCTAACAACAAACGTTACACAGGCTAATGATATAAAAAGAGCGCGGCATTATCATGAAAGCATTTAGAGGGTCAAGTAAAAACAGCATCCTCTTCCCACATAAGGGCTGTGGAAAATAT
>JAUZQP010000014.1 GCA_030950965.1 Mariprofundaceae bacterium | reverse complement strand
GGTTCGATCATACGATGACATTGCGCCATTTCTCTAATCCAGCGATCTGCTTTAATACTCACACTTCTTCTCCCGTAACCATTTTTAATAGTCGCAACCTAGCCAATCCGTGACGGATAAGTAGGTAATAGAATCATTTTTATATTTAACCTGAGTTATTTTAACATGTTTAACTTGGCATCCTTCATGTCTTGGTTTACACTTTACTTTACTTGTCCCTCGTTCCCACGCTCCTGCGTGGTAATGCATACACAGTGGTGGAAAAATCAGTGGGGGGAGTGAATGATTACAAATTATCAGCTCGAAGTTAGTCATTTATCGCTGGCTGTGCCATTGCAAGGAACCATGGTCGAAGCAGTATCTGATGTTTCATTCCGCTTACAAGCAGGGCGCGTGCTGGGTCTTGTGGGAGAGTCAGGTTGCGGTAAGTCATTGACTGCACAAGCCTTATTACGACTGGGTGAACATCAGGGCGTGCAGCGCCTTAGCGGTGATATCATATTGGATGGCTCCAGCTTATTCACCATGTCTGAATCAGAATTGCAGCAAGTGCGCGGTGGCAAGATTGCCATGATATTCCAAGAACCGATGACAGCTTTAAACCCCGTATTCACCATTGGTACCCAAATCATCGAAGTCATGCGCCTACACCGCACATTGACCGCTGCTGAGGCGAAGGCGAAAGCCATTGCTCTGCTATGCGATGTTGGCATGCAAGATGCCGAATTACTCTTGCGACAATACCCAGATGCTTTATCAGGTGGCATGCGTCAGCGTGTATTGATTGCCATGGCGATGGCAACCGAACCGCGTTACATTATTGCCGATGAGCCAACGACGGCATTGGATGTATCTGTACAAAAACGCATCATTGCCTTGCTGCGCCGTTTACAGTCGCAGCATCAACAGGGCATGCTGCTAGTCACCCATGATTTTGGTTTGGTGGCAGAGATGTGCGATGATGTAGCAGTGATGTATGCAGGACAGGTTGTCGAAACAGGAACTGTTGGCGATATCTTTGATAACCCACGTCACCCTTACACGCGCGCATTAATGCATTGTCGTCCCGAAGTAGCCAGCGCAGGAGCTTCGCTCCCCGTAATTGCAGGGCAAGTTCCCACACCTGGAGCATGGCCGCAAGGCTGCCATTTTGCTGACCGTTGCATGCTCGCCGACCATAACTGTCGACTACAGGCGATAGACTTGAACGTATGGCATGGTGATCGCGACCATCAAGCACGTTGTCTGCATGGTGATCGCGCATGAATATTTAGGTAACTCGCAACAAATAATAAGTAGGTGTGCATAAGTCTTTTAACCATTTATTGCGCCGAATATTTCGTGATATTCAAGGCATGAAAAACTCTGCGCGGTTTTGGCACATTATTCATTGCGAGTTACCTTAGAAGTCTCTTCTAGTTACGAGCCTTCATCCCCTCTGACTCTTTTGTCAAAGGGGAGAAAAAAGCAACTCACACGCCGTAAGATTATTTACTCGGTGATAACTTTGCGGCGTTTGCGCAGGCCTAACTCTTGCCATTGGCTATCTGCTACTTCCGCTGGTGCATCACTCATCGGGTCAGCAGCACGCTGCGTTTTAGGGAAGGCAATCACATCGCGGATAGATTCCGAACCTGTCATCAAGGACAATACGCGATCCAAACCAAAGGCTAAACCACCATGAGGTGGCGCACCAAATTGCAGCGCATCCAGCAAGAAGCCAAACTTTTCACGCGCTTCTTCTTCCTCAATACCAAGGGCAGCAAACACCCGCTGTTGCATTTCACTGTCGTGAATACGAATTGAGCCACCACCAATTTCTGTGCCATTCCATACCAAATCATAGGCTTGGGAATTCAAACTCAGGGGCTCGGACTCCAATTGATCCAAGTGTTCTAGGTCAGGGGCAGTAAACGGATGATGCAATGCTTGCGGTCGTTTTTCTTCGGCATTCCACTCGAACATCGGGAAGTCCACTACCCAAACAAAACTTTGTTCATCTTCAGGAATCAAGCCCAGATCCCGCGCTACACGCACGCGCAAATAACCCAATGCATCATTCACCACGCGGCGGTCACCTGCGCCAAAAAACAGAATATCACCATCTTCAGCTGCACAAGCATCTAGCATGCGCGTTAAAATGGATTCGGGCAAAAACTTCACAATCGGTGATTGCAAGCCAGCCGGTAGCTCTGCTTTATTATTAACCTTGATCCACGCCAACCCTTTAGCACCATAAATGCCGACAAACTTGGTGTAATCATCAATCTGTTTACGGCTCAATGATGCACCACCTGGAATACGCAGCACTTTAACTAAGCCACCCTTTTCAGCAGGTTCACGGAACACTTTAAATTCCACTTCGCGCATAAGCTCAGTAATATCAACATGTTCCAAAGCAAAGCGCGTGTCAGGGCGATCTAAGCCGTATTTATCCATCGCTTCTTGGTAGGTAATACGAGGGAATGGCGCATTCAGGCTTACGCCCATGCCTGCCTCAAACATGGCATTAATCAACCCTTCTGCCAATGCCATAATATCGTCTTGGGAGACAAATGACATTTCCAAGTCCACCTGCGTAAATTCAGGTTGACGGTCAGCGCGCAAGTCTTCATCACGGAAGCAACGGGCAATTTGATAATAACGATCCATACCAGCCACCATAAGCAACTGTTTAAATAGCTGCGGACTTTGCGGCAAGGCGTAAAACGATCCCTGATGGACACGCGAAGGTACCAAGTAGTCACGCGCACCTTCGGGTGTAGATTTGTTTAGAATGGGGGTTTCGACTTCTAGGAAGCCTTGTTGATCCAAGTAATTACGCGCTGCATGGGTCACTTTGTGGCGCAACATCATATTACGCTGCATCACAGGACGGCGCAGATCCAAATAACGGTACTCAAGACGGTGCTGTTCACCCGTATTGCAATCATCTTCAATAGGGAATGGCGGCGTTTCGGAGCGATTCAATACAATCAAACTACCCGCTACGATTTCCACCATGCCTGTTTTTAGGCCGCTGTTAATAGTGTCGTCGGAACGCGCCACCACTTCACCACTCACTGCAATCACATCTTGCTGACGCAGGCTGTGAGCCAAAGCATGGACATCTGGTTGGTCAGGATGAGCAACAATTTGCACCAGGCCAGTGCGATCACGAATATCCAAAAAAATAACACCGCCGTGGTCACGGTTAGTTTCCACCCAGCCATTAAGCTGGACGGCTTGCCCTAACTGGCTGTCACGAAAATCACCGCAATAGGTACGTTCACTCATATACTATTCTCCAATCAATCCCGATTCAGGGGCGCGGAGGATAACCATCTGAACGCAAGCAGCAAATGCTTTTTTTCACTACGCTAACCTACATACATAATTAACTTACCATACGAATTCAAGTAGGTCATTTTTTCGCTCTTAATAACTCATGATCACCACGAAAAAAGTCGACAACAGGAGATTTAAGGGGTACCTAAAGCATTCAAAAGGCTATAAAAGTCGATTCTAGGGGAAATGGTGAGACCGATTTTAGTCAAATTTCTCAAGGCTTTAAAAAGTCAGGCTTTTTACGTAGTCATCAACTCATGAATCGTCAGAATAATTACACTGGCTACCGAGAGCCATCTGATCTCAAGGTAGCGCATAGTCTCGCATTTATAGTAAGCTATAATTACGAAGGCAGTTCGTGTTTTTATCGAGCAAACGCAAGAAATCCCCTAATCTTGCGATTAGGGGCATTTTGTTTAATTTCTGGCATTGACCTACTCTCCCACGGGGAACCCCGCAGTACCATCGGCGCTGAAGATCTTAGCTTCTGAGTTCGGAATTGG
>JAUZQP010000139.1 GCA_030950965.1 Mariprofundaceae bacterium | reverse complement strand
CCTAACCTGAATTATTCATGAATCGTCGTGATGATTGCGTAGAACCTTTGTTTGCAACGGATACCTTGTCGGGAGTAGCGTACCAATGGATACGCTCGACTGACAAGGTATTCGTTGCGAATAAAGGGGCAAGCAAGGGCGCGACAGTATTGGTGAATAATTCAGGTTAAAGCGCATCAAAAGTTTGGCGGCTGCGCGGAGCCTTATCCGCCCTACGCGCTGTCCCACCTTAAACGGGAAGCCGACAACTCAGGCTAAGACGTTGCAGTATGGTTGTGGCGAGGCTTTGTTCTCAACGGATTAATAGCCAAGCCGTGCCTGTGTTCGCGAGTCATTCAGGGTAAGCACTATCACGCCAACAACCAAAGTAACAAAATACCAAACAAAATACGGTAAATACCAAAGGCAACAAAGGTGAAGCGTTCAAGGAATTGGATGAATAATCGCATAACCAGCCACGCTGAAATAAAGGCGACGACAAAACCAACCAGCAACACGGTTAAATTAACGCCAATAAAATCTTGATAATGTTTGAGTAAATCAAAACCACTGGCTGCCATCATCACAGGTAAAGCCAATAAAAAAGAAAATTCTGCACTCGCCTTGCGGCTTAAACCCACCAATAGTCCACCGATAATAGAAGAGCCCGCTCGGCTAGTGCCTGGAATTAAGGCAAATACCTGCGCAATGCCAATCCATAAAGCCTGACGGTAACTTAAATCTTCCACGCGCTGTACAGGGTACACCTTATCTTGGTGAAAATACTCGACAATTAAAAAAACGACACCGCCGACGATGAACATGATTGCAACAATATCAACGGTAAACATCGCTTTTATCTCTTTATGAAAGAGAAAACCAACCGCACCGAGTGGGATAAAAGCTAAAACAACCTTCTTCCAAAGCTCTAAGTAACGCCATGAAAATTTTTCACGGTAGTTAGCCACAACAGCCAAAATCGCGGCTAACTGAATAATCACTTCAAATGCTTTGTTTTCCTCATTTTGGGCAATACCCATCCATTGACTGGCAACAATTAAATGCCCTGTGGAAGATATGGGCAAAAACTCTGTTGCACCTTCGATCACGCCCAAAATAATTGATTGAAATATATCCATTGTTATCCCTTGCTATAAATTTTGGTCCATCAAACATTTTCACCCATGCTGATCAACTTTCACCAGCGGCATATTAATCTAACGGGCTTTATTCACAAACAATCCCGTGTGGGAGGGTGCTTCATCCTGAATTCAAGCCATCAGGATAATATGATTCAAATCATACATGTTGGGTCGGCTTCTGGTTAGCGTTGGTGAATCATTCAGCTTAGGAGTAAATCATGAAACGTAAATGTATTATAGCAGCAGGCTTATTCATACTTGCTACGCCAGCGTTAGCCGCAGATGTGTCAATGGATCACACCGCCATGCACCAACAGATGATGGACATGCAACACGGCTCGGCGATGCCCGTGGAAGACTCCCGTATATCGCTCAAACTCCCCCCCGCAATGCGTCAAAATCAATTAGCGATGATGCGCGAGCACCTCAAAGCTGTCGATGCCATTGTGATGAATATTGCCGAAGGGAAGTTTGATGAGGCTTCAAACATCGCCCACGATAAACTGGGGCTAACACCAAAAATGAAAAAGATGTGTGCGATGTATGGCAACGATCAGTTCAAAGATTTAGGGTTTGCCTTTCACGATAGCGCAGATGAACTGGGCGAGGTGTTAAAAACCAAGGATATCAAGCGTTCACTCAAAGCATTGCATAAAACAATGGACAAGTGCATCAGTTGCCATGCAACATTCCGCCAGTGAGGTGCTATGAAGTGTGTGATTCGTAATCATTCACACCCCCTCTGTTTTTTCGCCATCAAGGCGAAAGCGCGCAGTTTACGCTTGGGTAAATGAGCACTTTCAACGCAGAGGGCGGAAAAATCAGTGGGGGGAGTGAATGATTACTGTGATTCAGGCGTGGAAGCAGCACGAAAGTGAGCTACGCTCATGGTTGAGAAGCAGACTCAATCACGTTGACGATGCCCATGATGTATTGCAGCAGGTGTTTGAAAAAGCCCTGCTGCAAGGCGATCGTTTTTGCTCAGTGGAGAATGTGCGTGCTTGGTTGTTTCAGGTGGCGCGCAATATTTTAATTGATCGTTATCGTATGCAGCACCATGAGCTTCCGCTGCCGGATGATGTGGTTGCCGATGTGCCGACGGTGGATATGGTGGATGAACTTTCTGAATGTTTGCCGCGTGTATTGTCAGAGTTGGCAGCTGATGATCGTGCTATTATTGTCCCGTGTGACCTCAATGGTGTTAGTCAACAAGCTTACGCCGATGCTCAAGGGCTGACGTTATCAGCGGTGAAATCCCGTATTCAACGGGCGCGCAAACGGTTGCGCGACACGCTGAAAAAGAACTGTCAGGTTCGTACCGATGAATCAGGCAAGGTGTGCTGCTTTGTGCCAAGGCCACCATTGGGCTAAGCAAGCTGAGCAGGATGATAAAGAGAACGGAGTCACGGCTAAAAAATGATATTATTGCCATTATTCAAAGGCTTATCTGATCCTGTTCGCTTGCGTATCAGTTATTTATTAACACAGCGCGATGCGTTGTGTGTCTGCCATATCACGGATGCCCTTCTTTTACCTCAAAGCACTGTATCCCGCCATTTGAATATTTTAAAGCAATCTAACTTGGTGATGGCAGAACGCAGGGGAACGTGGGTGTATTACCGCTTGGCTGAATCAGAGCAGGTTCATCTGCTTGCTGATATGTTAAAAAATAGCGGCGCATCCGACCTACAGCTTCAACAAGATCTCACACACTTAAATACAAGCACTTGTTAATTGACATATCCGCATAACAGGATATAGCATTCCCCGCATGGTATAGGAGTTGGTATGTCGATAAAAACTAAATCCATGGGGTGGTTTGCACGTTTCCTCACCCTTTGGGTCTTGCTGTGTATTATTTTAGGTATTGCACTGGGAACATTTTTTCCAGCATGGTTTCGTATACTGGGCGAAATGGAAGTCGCCCATGTCAATCTGCCTGTGGCTGTTTTGGTCTGGGCAATGATTTTGCCCATGCTACTTAAAATTGATTACAGTGCCTTGCATGAAGTATGGCAGCACCGCAAAGGAGTAGCTGTCACCCTAGGAGTCAATTGGCTGGTTAAACCATTTTCAATGGCGTTGCTTGGCTGGTTCTTTTTACAGTATCTTTTCGCCCCCTACCTTGAAGCGGATAAAATCCCCGAATATATCGCAGGACTGATTTTATTGGCTGCTGCTCCCTGCACAGCAATGGTTTTTGTCTGGTCGCGTTTGGTGGATGGTCACCCACAGTTCACATTATCACAGGTGGCATTAAATGATGTCATCATGATTTTTGCTTTTGCGCCCATTGTCGGTTTATTGATGGGTGTAGCGGCAATTATTGTGCCGTGGGAAACATTGTTTATGTCGGTATTATTGTATATCGTTATACCTGTTTTAATCGCCTACATGGGTCGCTTCATCCTGTTAAAGCAGGGTAAGCTAGATCATGTTTTGCATATGATGGATCCCGTTTCGATGGGAGCTTTATTATTAACGGTGGTGGTGCTGTTTGGTTTTCAAGGGCAACAAATCATCCATCAACCGCTGGTTATTTTATTGTTGTCGATCCCCATCATTATTCAAGTTTATTTTAATTCGATGTTGGCATATTGGCTTAACCGAAAATTAGGTGTCGCCCATTGCGTGGCTGGACCATCCGCCTTGATTGGCGCATCCAACTTTTTTGAACTGGCGGTAGCTTCGGCCATTGTCATGTTTGGTTTTGAATCGGGTGCAGCACTGGCGACGGTGGTGGGTGTGTTGGTTGAAGTGCCTGTCATGTTAACCGTTGTTAGCATCGTAAACCGAAGTAAACCGTGGTATGAAAAGGGTATCTCATGAAGAAAAAAGTTCTGTTTTTATGTACTGGCAATGCTTGCCGTTCTCAAATGGCCGAAGGCTGGTTGCGTTTTTTAGGCGGTGATCAATTTGATGTTTATTCAGCGGGTATTGTCGCTCATGGCAAAAACCCTCGCGCCATTGCAGTCATGCAACAAGCAGGCGTAGACATCAGTAACCAACCATCAGAACAACTGGATCCCTCACTGCTCCAAAAAATCGACCTTCTGGTGACGGTGTGTGCCCATGCGGATGAATCTTGCCCTATGGTTCCTGCCGTTTGCGAAAAACAACATTGGCCATTTGATGATCCTGCAAAAGTCTCAGGCACTGAAGCTGTAGTCATGGCAGAGTTTTGTCGGGTAAGGGATGAGATAAAGGCAAGGATTGAAACATTTTTAGATTAATATGGCAGGGTTCGGACACACCACCATTGTTAACATGATGGTGTGTCCGAACTAATGAACGCGCATGGATTTTTGATGCACCGTGCAAAGATGTTCCATCGCTCGGGGTGGCAAAAATCTATGCGCCCTATAACAAGGAGAAATAATCATGTCCCAAGGACTAAAAGATTTTATTGCCGCAGCAAAAGCTAGCGTAACAGAAATTTCCACCGCTGATGTTCAGGCTAAAGTGGGTACATCGGTCTTGTTGCTGGATGTGCGTGAACCTGGTGAATTACAAACAGGTTTTTTGCCTGGTGCGTTAAATATCCCCCGTGGTTTGCTGGAGCTGAAGGCTGACTTAGAATTCCCCATGCGGGAAGTACGACTTGCTGACCGAGATCAAGAAGTCATCATCTATTGTGCCAGTGGCGGTCGCAGTTTGTTAGCTGGCAAAACATTGCAAGATATGGGCTTCACAAATGTGAAGTCTATGGCGTGTGGTTTTGGTGGTTGGAATGAGGAAGGGCGTAAAGTAGCGCAGCATTAACTGCATGAACACAGAAAAAGGGAGGCTTCGGCCTCCTTTTTTACGTTAAAAGCGCAGTTGTAAATTTAGCTTAAAGCGAAACTCGTTATTCCCTTCGGAAATGAGTGCGCCATAACGGTGGCGCGTCGTTGAAGGGGTATCAAATTTGATGTGTTCAAAAAGATAATCCTCCAAAACCGCTTTTTCCATCATATGAAAAGCCACTTGCTCGCCATCTTCTTTGACGACAATAATACCGTGGGAGAGATAATTCCCATCCCACTTACTTCCTGCAAAAAAGCCCAATAGAATAGCGACAAGCAGGCGTTTCACTTTGACTTGCAACGTCAGTACATCATGCGCTTCAGGCATACTAAATGATGGCGATGCAATGACATAGTCAAGATTGTCTTTAAGCTTTGCTTCGCGATGTATAAAAAAAACCATCAGCATCTTAGCAAGTAAATCTGGCATCATACTATCGACCATGGAGAGGTTGTAATGCATAGTCTCCCGTTCAACTTTATGGAAAACGAAGGATCCGCCCAAGCTGTAAATTTTCTCAATGCGATCTTTTAGCTTAGTACGACCATCAATACTATTCACTACATCAAGATGTTCGCTAGTTAGCCCTTGAACAGAGAAAATAAAGTTGGTGTTCCCTGAGGCATTCAACAAGGTCGGTTTATGGCCCAAATAGGACTTTATACCAAAACCTTCGTTTTCTTTGCTCAAGTCTTGATGCTCAATATCCAATACAATATCAGACTTTTGATCGCTGTTTCCACCTCTGATGATCGAAATGCCTAGGCGGTCTTGAATCACATCAAACTCAGGAATATGAAACGTGCCTCTCCCCTGCCCAATAGCAGCCACTAGACGGTGCAAAACATCGTCATTTAAAAAACTGGACACATGCAAGGACTCTTCGCAACCTGTCTGCTCATTTTTTACCACCACCGTATCGCCATCGCCTAAGTGACATGCTTCTTCAATATTCAAGGTAGACACTTTTTTCACATGAATATAATCCCCACCCTTGGGGTTTAGATCTTTATCGGCAAGGTGTAGGGTTTTATCATGCATCGTTTTCAAGAAGGTGTATAACTCTGTCCACTCCCCCTTATTTTTTGTCTTTGCCATATTTTTTTCTCTATTTTCTAATATTCTCATGTGTTGTAGCAACGCCTTGCCGCATGCTTGAACAGCATCGACAGCCACACTATTGCCGAGTTGTTTCATCGCTTGGGTGTAGGGCACAGGGAAGATAAAGTCATCGGGGAAGCCTTGCATCATACGTGCTTGCTCTGGCATGAGTTTTTTAACCTCGCCATCGACCAAGTAAGCGTCCCAATTTCTGCGGTCATCAATTCTTGAGCCTCGTCCGCCTACGCGCAAAGTGAAACCTATCTCACGCGAACATACACCGCCCCACACATCGGACATGGTGAATTTTAATGGGACTGCCGGAGGGAAAGAAAAGCTTTTCAACACACCTTCATCCCGAAATCCCATCATAAATACACGGGGGCGTAGTTGCGGCAGACCATAATCAGAGGCTTTCACGACCTTATAATAAAAACTGTAGCCTAATTCTTCTTCAAGAATTTTTTTAATGATGGCGAAGGTCTTGCCTTGATCATGGTTCACGATGCCACGCACATTTTCCAAGAAAAAGGCCTTCGGTTGTTTGGCTTGTATAATATCGACGATATTAAAAAAAAGATTACCGCGTTCTGATTTATGACTGTCCGAGAAGCCACGCTTATGACCAGCCTGACTGAATGGTTGGCAAGGAAAGCCTCCGCACAGCACGTCAAAATCAGGAATATCTTCAGGCGAGATACTGCGAATATCATCGTTGAATAAATTGTTTTGAAATAGGGCTGGGCTTAATACTTTGAAGTTATGCTCATAAGTTTTTCGGGCATGCGCATCAATTTCCGAGGCGAAAACGCATGTACCACCTAAGCGGTGCATGGCTAAATGAAATCCGCCAATGCCTGCAAATAAATCAATAAACGTAAATGGTTTCATGCGGCAAAGGATAAGCTATACACTTGGTCTTGTCTGCGTCCTCATGGGTGAAAAACATCTAAAAAAATCAATCTGCATCTTTTCGCCCTGTTCTTCGTCTTCTATAGTACAAGGAGATCATCATGTTTGAAGCATTGGCTTCGTGGCTGGTTTATACGATGGGAGGACTGTCTGCTGATACGCAAGCAGCGCAAGCGCTTCATTTTTTCATCATGGATACGGCTAAAATCTTTGTCATGTTGATCTTGATTATTTACATCATGGGTCTGTTGCGTGCCATGCTGAGCCCTGAACGTGTGCGTGAGTTTGTACGCAACCAGCCCAAATGGTTAGCACGAACGATGGCTATATTTTTGGGTGCGATCACGCCATTTTGTTCTTGTTCATCCGTGCCATTGTTTATTGGTTTTGTAGAGGCAGGCATTCCTCTTGGCGTAACGTTCTCCTTTCTTATTGCCAGCCCGATGATTAACGAAGTGGCAGTAGTTCTATTGATCGGCATAGTAGGATTTAAAGTCGCAGCATGGTATGTGCTTGCAGGCTTGGTGGTGGCGTTTGTGGGCGGCATGGTGATGGAATCGGTCAAGCCTGAACGCTGAAAGGAAGATTATGTGTGGAAAATACGCATGGGAACCACAAATATTGAAGCGGCGGACACATCGCTGCATGGTCGCCATGACTTTGCCATGAATGAAGTGCGCGACATTGTAGGGCGCATCTGGAAGTGGGTGATTGTTGGTGTCGCCGTCGGTGCGTTGTTCCACGGTTACGCACCCACCGCATGGATTCAGGCACATTTGAGTGGTGACAATTTGTGGTCTGTGCCTGCCGCTGTATTACTTGGCGTACCACTTTATTCCAATGCAACAGGGGTGATTCCGATTGCTGAAGCGATGCTGGGTAAAGGGGTGGCTTTGGGGACGGTGCTGGCGTTGATGATGAGTATTGCCGCCCTTTCTTTGCCTGAGATGTTGATCTTGAGAAAGGTCATTCGCTGGCCGGCACTTGCTATGTATGCAGGCGTACTGGTGGTGGCATTTACGCTGGTTGGTTGGGGATTTAATGCGATTGTCGGATAGGAGAAGGTTATGAAAAAAATTAAAGTATTAGGAACAGGCTGCGCGACTTGCAAAGCCACAGAAACACTGATTAAGGACGAAGCTGCGGCATTGGGTGTAGCCATCGAACTGGAGAAGGTCGAAGATCT
>JAUZQP010000138.1 GCA_030950965.1 Mariprofundaceae bacterium | reverse complement strand
GCCGTCCAGCCGCTCCCTTCCTGACGAAAGTTGGTGAGTTGCCCGCGCCATAAACGTCCTGCTAAAGCGATGAGTTGTGCACCATGCATATACAGTCGCAGGTCAAAGCGGAAGCTATCACCCTCGGCTGTGCTTATTTCGCTGGCGGGAATAAAGCGTTGCATCAGTGTGGTGTCCCGACCTAGGCTGTTAAAACGCGTGCGCGACATGTTTTTACCAATCACTACGCCTTTGCCTGCATGGCTACTGGGCGGCTTAAATACCCAATGTTTGCGCTGTTGCCATGCCACGTCATCGCCCACATCCTGCAAGCGCGTCACTTCTGGCACCATGGCGTGAATCAGCGCACAATCCTCTTCGCTTAAAAATGGATCTAAGCTGCCTGCTTGCCACCAATCTGCCATTCGATCTTTGTCACCGAGCAAGGCATAACTGCGTGGGAAGGGGTTAAGTTCAACCTGATTCGCCTCCAAGGCGCGGCGAATATCGGCCATAGCATCCTGTTGCAAATAAAAATCAGTATGGCGATTGTAGATACCATCCAGCCGTTGATCGTCGATGTATAAACCATCATCAGTTGCGGTGATGGCTTGTGGACTAGCGAGAAACACCGTGCGCCCTTGCTGTCGCAATAACTCGGCATAGGCCTGCATTTCGGGCAACATAAATTGCGTCTCAATGGCTTCATCGACAATCGCTATCGTTTTCCAATGGTCGGGAAACATCTGTTGTAAGCGTGATAGTAAGGAGCCATCCAAGGATGGTTGTGCCAGCCAGCCTGTACTACCCGTGAATAGACCCCCTGCATTATTATTGATTTCAATCAGCTTAGGGCCGTCTTCGGTGAGGTGGAAATCAAAGCCTATAAGGATGGCATCGTGATCGCTACCAAGCATGGCAGAAGGCGGTACATGAGCGGCAATCCATTGCTGGTAAGCAGGTGATTTTTTAAGTTGGAACATCAGCGATGTGAATGCCAACATGGTGTCAAAGTGATGGCGTGGAATGCTAACTTCGGGGATAGCGGCAAGTGTATTCATCGCCGCAGGCTACCCCAAAGCGTACAATACTGTACAATGCGCCCATGCCTCAACCTTCTGAACTTTCGATTATATCTCTGCCTGCCATGCAGGAATTGGTGCGCAGCTTGGGCTTCCCTGCCTTCCGCGCCCAACAAATCCTTGATTGGCGTAATAAGGGGATGCTCGATCCGCTGAATATGCCCAATGTACCCAAAAATGTACGCCAAGCCGTGGCGGATGTGGTGGGTAAACCACCACTGACTTTGGTCAAGCGTGAATACTCTCGCGATGGTACGCGTAAATACCTGTTTGCCCTGCGTGAGGGTGGTCATGTGGAAACGGTGATGATTCCTGAGCGTAAGCGGATTACGCTGTGTATCTCCTCGCAAGTAGGTTGCGTGTTGGATTGCCCGTTCTGTTTCACGGGTCGGCAAAAATTTGAGAGGAATCTTAGTGCCGAGGAGATCGTGGCGCAGTTATGGATGGTAACAGCCGACCTTTTGCAAGAGCCTGTAGGGCACTCCATTGCCGATCATCCCACGCATATTGTCTATATGGGTATGGGTGAACCCTTGGCGAATGAGGAGGGGCTACACGGTAGTTTAGCCTTTTTCCTAGCTGAAGACGAGCTGCACATCTCACGTCGGCGGATTACCGTTTCCACGTCGGGTTTGTTGCCACAGATTACCCGCCTAGGGAACTTATACCCTGTGAATTTAGCGATTTCGCTGCATGCGGCGAACAATGCCAAGCGTGATGTGTTGGTGCCGATCAATAAAAAACACCCGCTGGAAGAGCTGCGCCATGTCTTGGATGCCTACCCCTTGCCTGAACAGCGTTATATCACCTTGGAATATGTGATGTTAGCAGGGGTCAACGATCAGAATGAAGACCTGAAAGCTTTGGTACATTTCGTGCGTGCTAAACGTGAGTTTGTGAACCTGATTCATTTTAACCCTCATCCCGGTAGCGATTACACTGCGACACCGAAAGATGCGATGGATGAGTTCGCCACACGCTTGATCTCGCGAGGCATGCGTGCGACGGTACGGCGTTCGCGAGGCGATGATATTATGGCTGCATGTGGTCAACTCAATGCCCTTATGAATCAAGAAAACACGGATGGAGATAACGAAGATGCGTAGTGGTGTCATTGGTGGCAGTGGTTTATATGCCATAGACGGTGTGGAGGTTTTGGATGAATTGGACATCGATACGCCGTGGGGAAAACCGTCGGATGTATTAACACTGGCGCGGATTGGCGACCAAGAGGTGGTGTTTTTACCGCGTCATGGGCGTGGTCACCGTATTCCGCCGCATCAAATCAATTACCGTGCCAACATATACGCCATGAAGCTGGCAGGTGTGGGGCGGATTATCTCTGTATCCGCTGTCGGTTCCTTGCAGCAAGCGATTGTCCCAGGTGATTTTGTGCTGGTTGATCAGTTTGTTGACCGCACCCAAGGACGCGCTTCAACCTTTTTTGAAGGGCCTATTGTGGCGCATGTATCAATGGCTGACCCCGTGTGTTCATGCTTGCGCCATAGCTTGCTGCAAGCATGCCAAGCTAGCGGTATTAACAGCCATGATGGTGGTACCTACATGGTGATGCAGGGGCCGCAATTTTCTAGTCGTGCGGAATCGCAGCTGTACCGACAATGGGGCATGGATGTGATTGGCATGACCAATATGCCCGAAGCCAAGTTAGCGCGTGAGGCGGAGATCTGTTACGCCACGGTTGCCATGAGTACCGATTACGATTGCTGGCACGAAGAAGAGGCCGATGTCTCGGTGGATTCCATTGTTGCCGTAATGCAGGGCAATGTGAGCAAGGCGCAAACTATGTTGGAGCACTTTTTCAGCCAGTCGCCCGCCGTACCAGCGTGTGATTGCCATCAAGCCTTGGCGCGGGGTATTTTCGCCGACCTATCGCAACACGATGGCGATGCTTTGCGTCCGATTCATGCCTTGGTGGAGCGTTTATTGTGAGCGGTATTCGTTTATGCCTTTGCTTGCTCATGGTCGCCGTGCTTGCTGCCTGCGTAAACCCAGCCATATTAGAGAAAAAGAAAAAAAGATCGAGTGCTCATTTTAATATCGGCATGGATGCGTTACGCAGTAATCATATTGCCAAAGCCTTCGATGAATTGATGGAAGCCAATAATATTTTACCCCACCAGCCGTTGGTGCTGGACTCTTTAGCCAATGCATGGCGTATCAAAGGCGATTATGTAAAGGCAGAGTTTTATTTTAAAGAAGCCCTGAAATATGGCGACATACCGTCTATTCATACCAATTATGCCAGCTTGTTGGTGCAGTTACAGCGTTTTACTGAAGCAAAAGAGCAGATAAGCATCACGTTGCAAGACCCTCGCTACCCTAAGCAGGATATTGCGTATATATTACTCGGTGATGCTTTGGTGGGCGAAGGTGCATTAGATGAAGGCATTCAAGCCTATCGCCGAGCTGGGAAAATTAATCCCCGTCAAATCGATTCGCGCCTGCGTGAAGGATCGGTGTATGTAAATTCAGGGCGTTATTCATTTGCCGTGGCTTTATATGAAACAATGTTGCGTGAATACCCCGATCATCGGGCGACCTTGGAGGGGTTATTGCCCCTGTTATTCCAACAAGGGGAAACAGAGACAGCACACCACTATTTGCTCGTCTTTCAAAGTAAATCGACCAATGAAGCAGATCGAACTTGGGCGTTAAATCAATTGCGACAGCATTTTCAATAATAACAATGCAGTAATTGCGCTGGTGTTGGGTAAATAATGGTTGTACGGTTGCCGATTAGATAGACTAACCTGAATCATTCAGGTTAGGATAAAGAGTACGATGATGGATGAGTATATGACAGACAGCCCAAGCACGCCACTTTCCCGCGAAGAACGATTACGCGAGATCGGGAAGCGATTATATGAAGCACGACAAGCTAAAAATATATCAACTTCAGAAATCGCAGCGAATCTCAA
>JAUZQP010000137.1 GCA_030950965.1 Mariprofundaceae bacterium | reverse complement strand
CTTATGATCAATGGGGGGTGGAGTTGGGTAAACAACTGGCACAAGTCATTTTGCCCGAACTGGACAGTGATGCTCCCGTGGTTACGCATGATGGATCGACCAATGGTTTAATTAATCACTTCAAAAAGCTTCGTCAATCATAATATGCGCTATTATATGCTTATTGTATTGCTGGGCCTGGCAACATTACTTACAGCTTGCCGGATTGATGGGCTGCAATTAGAGATGGCTAAAGGGTGGTCTTACCAATCCATTGCCGCATGGAAGCATGCTGACCCTGCGCAATTAGCGTTGTCAAAAGATCAGCATTGGCTATACATCACGACCAATGGCGAGGCTACAGCGTTCGGAGCGTCTTTGATGGCACTGAATATGAAGTCAGGTCGTCAGCAGACGTTGATTTATGGACTCAACAGGCTTGATGCGATGGCGATGGCTCCTGATGGCACATTGTGGTTGGGGGAAAACTTCGCCCATGGTTTGATCTGGCGTGTCACCAAGCCCGATGTTCTGCCCGAAGAGCAGCTAGTGGATAGAGTGCATCAAAGCAGTGAGAACCCTGCCATCAGTAGCCTACGTATTGCAGGGGTATTTGCGCATGCCAGCATGGTATTCTCAGCTAATGGACGGGATATTTATCTGGCGGATGCCATGGAGGGCGGTGGTCTGTATCGCTTTCGCATAGGCAGGCAGCAGCTACAAGTATGGAGGGATGCCGATCATTGGCAGGCTATTCACCACCCTGATGAAGCACGCATAGAAGCCAAGCAGTTGGAGGCTAGGGCCTTTCACAACATTCGTGGTTTAACGCGCATGGATGACGGACGGATTTTATTGGCAGAATCTGGTAGTGGTACGATTTTTGCTTTGAATGATAGTGAAAAACCAACCTTGGAAACATGGCTCAGTAACAGCGGAGTGCAACACCCTAGTAGTATCGCATGGGACAGTAAGCGCCATTGGTTATGGTTAACCGACCAAGGGAAGCATGCTTGGTTATGGGCATGGGATGGGCGTGATTTATTGGAAGTTTCCCATCACAAAAGCGGTATTTTTTCGGGGGTTCACAGCTCGCATGGGCGTGTGTTTGTGAATATTCGTCGTACTCGAGGTAGTGCACCCGAAGCCGTGATTGAGTTACAGGAACGTGTCGCCAACGATGATTGAGAGCTGGTTGGATATATTCATCAGGCAAATGATCTTTTACACCTTACCTGTGTTGATCTCCTCCACTGCTGTTATCATGTTTGAGGCACGCTTGACAGCTCAAACGCTACCACACCCTTTTTACCCCATTGCATGGAAGGCAACATGGTGGTCGCTGCTGGCAAGTATTGCCATGCATCGCGGAGTTATTATCGCGCTGCCACAGCCACTGAGCTACACGCTTCGTGCTGCAATGATTCGCGCCCTTGGTCATGCGCTATGCTGCCTCATCGGTTTTGCCCTGTACCAATGGATGCTCCACCATCCAGCCCCCGCAGGTTTGCCCCCACTGCATCAATGGTGGGCTAAAGTATTGATGTATTTCAATCTTTGTATGCTGTTGCTGCATACCATACCCATGCCTGGGATGATTTGCGGCGAATGGCTACACCAATACGGCTGGTTCCCTCGTTGGTGGTATGAGTGCATGCGACATTACGCCCCGATACTATGGCTGGTGATTGCTGCTTTGCCGATGCTTGATATGTTATGGGGGAATTTTTTAATTTATCCCTTGTATCAACAACTAGCAACACTCGCTACCGTATAAGGGCTACGGAAAAAATAAAACAGCCATTTCTACTCGTCTATGAATCCAGCTTCATCGTTGCAGAGGGAAAATAAAGTGATGGGTGAGCGGTTACTAATCTTTTAAGGAGTTACCATGTTCTTATGGTTCAAAGCATTGCATATTATTGCAATGGTATCTTGGTTTGCCGGTTTATTTTATTTACCGCGTTTGTTTGTCTATCATGCCAATCAACCCAGCGGTCTTGTTCACGAGCAATTTGTGATGATGGAGCGTAAGCTTTATCGTTATATTATGTGGCCTGCGATGATCGTAACGGTATCCTTTGGCATAGGTTTGGTCTATTTAGAATGGGCGGTGTTGGCGGACAGCCTATGGTTTTGGTTAAAGATGGGGTTGGTTACAGTGTTGATTGGCTTTCACCTACACAATGGTCATGTGGTGACAAACTTTGCTGCAGGGCGCAACCAGCGACCACACACGTTTTATCGTAAATACAACGAAATTCCCACATTGATTTTGTTGGCTATCATTGTGCTGGTTGTTATTCGTCCGTTTTAGGGGTTAGGTAACGCGCAATAAATAATCTACCAAAATCGCGCAGGGTTTTTATTCAGCATCAAGGCGCAAAAAGCAAAGCATAGCTCGCTATGTAAGCTTTTTTGCAACGCCGATGCTGGGCAAAAAGACAAGCGAGCTTGGTAGATTATTTATTGCGAGTTGCCTTAGGTTCAGTTCAGATTAGGATAAGGGGGGGCGTTATGCGGTATGGTATGCGCAGCATCAATAAAGGGTGCGAAGGTAGAGATGTACAAGAGCTTCAAATTAGATTATCTGGCTTTGTTGGTGGCGTACCAGATGGTGATTTTGGCCCTGGCACAGAACGACAAGTGATGGCGTTCCAGCGTGATGTGATGGCACAGTCGCAACCCTCTGGTGTGGCGGATATGGAAACGTTGGAAGCGTTAGAATCCTTTGCCGCACAACACCCTATGAACTGGCAGGATCTAGCATGCCCTTGCGGCGTTTGCCGTGGATTTGGTCAAGGGCTAGCACAAGGTGAATACCGTGCTGAACAACCGCATATTGAAGCCTATCACCAGTATGAATATGCAGGTATTCACCGCAGTCTATTATGGGCTTTGCGTGCGATCATCCATTATCACCCTCAATTAGATTTAACGATCAGCTCGGGTTACCGTTGCAGTGTCAATAATAGACAAAAAGGTCGCACCAGTACCAACCACCATGGCAAGGCTATTGATATTGCGACTCATGGCAGCCGCGAACAAAGAATGATGCAGTCGGACCGCTTGAGGGATGATATCATGCACCAATGTAACGCCCAGCTTGGTTGGCAGCATGGTAATAAAAAGTCGCTAGAACCAGCAAACATCGCCCCCACATGGGTGCATTTGGATGTGCGTTGCTTTGCCCCCAAGTTCTTGGGTGATGAACACTTTTGCCGCAATCCTGTGGAATTAGACCGTCCATTATAAATCGATGGGGAATCCATGAAAGTCGCGCCCTTATAAAGGGAAACAACCACAAGGTAAATAGCAAGAACTTGCGATTGTGCGATGACTAAAAAATGATTGAATTCGCCCTGACTCGAACGTCACGGGCAGCAATTCGCCCTGACTCGAACGTCACGGGCAGCATGTAGTCCCCCTCTCCCTCCCCTATGCACGCACACCGTGCATTTGCTACATGCTGCCCACCACAACCTTTAATTCCTGTCAGCTTACATTTGCCGCGCTTGGCAACCCTTTTGCTTCAACTGCTGCAATAGCCCATCTTCACCAATCAAATGCGCAGCTCCGACTAAAATCAAGGCTTTCTTGTGATCTTTAACCATCGTTAATATTTGAGGTAACCATGCTTGATTGCGCGCTACCAACATTTGCTGATACATGACAGGGTGTTGCCGCATAGGGGTAATAAACTGTTGCTCCAATTCTGTCAGATCACCTTCACGCCATGCTTGAATCATCTCATCCCAGTGCTCCTGCATCTGCGAGAAATCATCCAGCGAACTGAGGATCATCTCATCTTCTTCTCCCTCCCCCATCGTAGCCAACATCGAAATTTGAAAATCTACCGACTCCAAGCCAGTCAAGGCCTTGCCATCTTGAATAGCTTTAGCAAAAAAGTGTGCATCTACACCGCCCTCTTTTACGCCCATTTGGTGCAATTGTATCGCCATCATCAAGGTCATCAGGGCGACAGGGCGAAAGTTATTGAGCGTCATCAAATCAACATCCAGCTTTTTCGCTTCTATTTCAAGCTTGGCATAAGTCGCTGGCTTGAGTACCGATTGTAGCGTGCGGTCATCGTGGTACTGCATCGCCAACATCATGTTAGCCATCGCTTTTGGCTCTTTCATGGCGTTCATGTCCGTTTCAAAGACCAACGTATCGGATGCTTGATAGGCTCTTTGGTAAGCATCTGGAAGCGGAAAGTCGTCTTCTTTCAATACATGCACCGTACCACCAAGATACACCGTAGCACCTTGGCATTGTAGCTCAAACATCGAGCTTTTTGCATGCACTGGCATCGCCCAACCCAATAACAACAGCCACAGAATTATTCTTTTCATCTTCACTCCTTTTCATTTCTACAACACACGCTGCATGCTTAGAGAGTATTTGTGAATAACTCAGGTTAAGTTAGTATTTAGCCTGCTAAC
>JAUZQP010000136.1 GCA_030950965.1 Mariprofundaceae bacterium | reverse complement strand
TCAGTATCAAGGCGCAAAAAGCGAAGCATAGCTCGCTATGTAAGCTTTTTTGCAACGCCGATACTGGGCAAAAAGACAAGCGAGCTTGGTAGATTATTTATTGCGCGTTGCCTTAGTAACCGTTCACCAGTCCTCTTATTTTTTCATCAGCAAGACGAAAACGCACAGTTTACGCTCTGGTAAATGAGCGTTTTTAACGCTGCAGAGGGAGGATAAGGGGGATAGGTGAACGGTTACTCTACTTTTACGCAAATGATTCCACGGGTTATGAGGTCTTACAGCGATGGCAATAAAATCGACTATTTATAAAGTCAGCTTACAAATCAGCGACTTGGATCGTCATTATTACCAAGAGCATCAACTAACACTGGCACTGCACCCGTCTGAGCAGAAGCAACGCATGATGGTGCGCTTGCTGGCTTTTGCGCGGCATGCCCATGAAAACCTTAGCTTTACCCGTGGTTTAAGCAGCGATGAAGAACCTGAGTTATGGCAAAAAGAGTTGAATGGTGAAATCGCCCTATGGATTGAATTGGGGCAGGTCGATGAACGGCGTTTACGCAAAGCCTGCGGTCGGGCACGCCAAGTGATGGTTTACACCTTTCAACACCACGCTGCTACAGCATGGTGGCAGCAACAAGGCGGAAAGTTAGCGCGCTTAAAGGGCTTAACCGTCATCAATATAGCTGACTCCACCGCAGCAGAGCTGGCACTGTTTGCCGAACAACGCGTGTTGACCCTACAATGCACGATTCAAGATGGCACGCTGTGGTTTACCGATGGTGAACGCACCGTGGAAGTGATGCCACAACAAGGAATAGGACACTAATGCGCTTCGATCAATACCATATCTCGGCAGAAATCAAACGGAACCTGGAACAGCTTGATTTCAAACGTCCGACCGACATCCAGTTCAAGGCTATTCCTTCGATTCTCAATGGTGAAGACGTATTGGCTATTGCACAAACAGGCACGGGGAAAACCGCAGCGTTTGCGATCCCTGTGATTGACCGCATTCATCGATTCAAAACGAGCCGCCGCACCTATGGCATTAAATGTATTGTCATGGTTCCTACCCGTGAGCTGGCGATGCAAATCGGCGAGGTTTTTAGCGAGTTAGCCCGCCACACCCGTGTTAAAACTTTTGCCCTCTATGGCGGTGTCGAGCAAGATGCGCAAATTGCTAAACTGCAAGATGGTATTGATATACTGATCAGTACCCCCGGGCGTATGTTCGACCTGTTTCACCAGCAAGATATTTCGCTCAAAAGTGTATCCACATTGGTACTGGATGAAGCTGACCACATGCTGGATCTTGGCTTCATTGAAGATATTCAAGCCATTAAGCGCAAACTGACCTGCCGTCATCAAACCCTATTTTTCTCAGCTACGATTAGCGATGAAATTAAAAAGCTGGCGTATTCACAAGTAAAAAGTGCAGCGATTCGCATTCAAGTATCACCAGAACGGCGCGTATCTAAAAACGTCACTCATGCGGTGATGTTTATCGAACAAGATGATAAACGGCACTTTTTAGAGCAGTTTCTACGCGATCACCCTGATGATAAGGTGATTGTTTTTGTCCGTACCCAAGTGCGGGCTGACCGTGTTGTCAAAGCAATGGCGCGTGCGGAATTGGCAGCCGAGTCGATTCATGGCGGCAAAGAGCAAGACGAACGCAGCGCAACCATGAGCCGCTTTCGCAAGGGTGATTGCCGTGTATTGGTTGCTACCGATGTTAGCGCACGAGGTATTGATGTCCCTGATGTGCAATCGGTCATTAATTACGACCTGCCCGAGCGCGTAGAAAATTACGCTCATCGCGTAGGCCGTACAGGGCGTGGTCATCGCAAAGGTGATGCTATTTCATTTTGTAGTCGTGAAGAGCGTGAATTACTCAAAGAAATTGAACTGTTTTTAAATGCCCCCGTCACCATTATCCCTATCAACAAAAAAGATTACCAAGCCATAGCCCTGAGCGAAGAGCAAAAAGTGCAAGACCTGCGCACCATGATAAGCGAGCACGATATTTGGATGGAAACCCAGCGCAAGAAGAAGAAAAAGCGTAAATAGAGAATCAGGAGAAAATCCCATGCAACAACATGAACTTATCGTCCCCGTGAGCGGACGGGGCATGATTGAAATCACCCAGCAAGTGCGCAACTGGGTAGCCAGCAGTGGTGTTAGCCAAGGATTATTGACCCTATTTGTACGCCACACCAGTTGCTCGTTAATCATTCAAGAAAATGCTGATCCTGATGTTCGTCATGATATGGAGTTGTTTTTTTCGACGTTGGTCAAAGACGGAAACCCTGCCTTTTTGCATCGCAACGAAGGCGATGACGATATGTCCGCGCATATCCGCTCTGCCATGCTGGGGATCTCTTTAAACATCCCTGTCAGCCAAGGGCAACCTGTGCTAGGAACATGGCAGGGTATTTTTCTCTATGAACACCGCGAACGCCAATTACAACGTCATGTATTCATGCATTTAGCCTGAATCATTCATGTTAACGGCATGGCGTTTTGCCCCCTCCCTGATATGAAACATCTTTGCCACAAGGTGTCCAAAAGAAAGCCATGTGTGTTTATTGTTCGGGTCACAACTATCATGTTAAAACGGTAGCCAATAACGGGTTGCTTTACCTTGCCCCGTTTTTGTCAATACGCCGAGCTGTAGCAATTTCTGAATATCACGTTTAGCTGTAGGCAACGTTGTTTTGCCTATCTTACAGTACTTTTCTGAAGTTAAACCGCCTCGCCAGCCTTCTACACCCTTTTTCAGCATGCAGTCCAACACCTTATGTTGACGATCATTCAGCACCCCTTTGATGCGTGCGTAAAGTCTGCTTTTGTTCACTACAAAGGTAGTTAATTGTTGTGCATAATCCAATGATTCCAGAATGGTGTGGGCAAAGTAGTCTAACCATGCATCGATAGAAAGATCACGATTGTTGGTCTCCAGTTGAGCATAATAATCCTTTTTATATTTTTCAATAACATGAGAGATGGGGATCAACGATGCTGTTCCGAGATGTTGCGACAGTATTTTTTCAGATAATGCTCTGCCTATTCGTCCGTTGCCATCTTCAAAAGGATGAACCGAGACAAAATAGAGATGCGCTAAACCAGCTCGAGTTAATGCAGGTAAAGGGCTGTGGCCATCTGGGGCTGAACCATTAAACCAATCAACGAAAGCATCCATCTCTTTGGCAACCATAGAGGATGGTGGTGCTTCAAAATATATACTTGTGTCATTGAAATTGTGACTACCAATGATCATGGCATCGGCATGGGTTCGGTAGCAGCCGACATCATCGATTCGCCTATTGCCAAGCATGAGGTTCTTATGCCAATCCCATATCATTTCATGGCTCAAGGTTTGTTCAAAACTTTGGTATGTATCGACCATCATGCATGCAATACCTTTCTCTCGGGCTGGGATGTGTCGACCATCCGTCTCAAGACCAAAATTTTTCTGCAAAGAGACACGAAGACTATGTAGGTCGAGTATTTCGCCCTCAATTTTAGAGCTTTTAAGAGCCTCTTCTTCAATGAAGGCGATGAGTAATTCGAATTGATTATTGTCAGAGAGGTGCGGCAATGCACCAACAAGCTTGCCGCCCTCAAGTAGGAAGCGGTTCTCTAACGCAGTCAGTTTTTGTGCCTCATAGCAAAAGTTTGGCCATGCTTTTTGTTGCCAATTCCATACCATGAGCCGAATCATCCGTTGAATCAGCTCATTAATCAATCTATTTATGAGCCGATTCAATGTGTCATTCGGCTCATCTACACTGAATAGTGTGAAGATATTATAATGCCTCCACCTCTGGTGAGCCTCCACCGCAGCGTGCAAAGTTCGGCTTAGACCGCTCGTAAATCAACCAGAATAGAAGTAGTTTTCCCTTTTAACTCACCGTTCGCTATAGAAAAAGCGTAAAAGATTAATTAGATTATCATTAATAACAATAGGTTATCCATTTTATAACCACTTAAAAATGATGGGTTTTTTGGTAAAAACCCTCGATTTCTCGTGGTTTTAAACCACTTAGTTAAAATGGCTTTTATCTTGTAACATACTGTTATTATTGGTAATTTAAATTAAAATTTATACTTTTTTGTCTAGCGAACGGTGAGA
>JAUZQP010000135.1 GCA_030950965.1 Mariprofundaceae bacterium | reverse complement strand
ACACCATATTTTGCTGTGCCAATTTGCAGCACAATGTCACAGCCGCCCTCTAGGTGCCATGGCGATAAACCACCTTCGCCTGTGTTCATCCAGCAGCCTGCTTTTGCCGCGCCGTGGGACAATGCTTGTACTGCGACTTGTGACAACGCGCCATAACTCATGGCAGAAATGTTAAATAAGCTGCGCGCTGTAAAGGGGTGAGGGCAATCAGCACCAATCACCATCGGCTGCACTGCGGCGGCATCTTCCTCTAGGGTAGGGAAGGGGCAGTTTACAAAACTGACTTCACCCACGGCATGGATGTTGCGCGTGGAACCAAAGGGAATGGTATTATCTTCATGCTTAGCGGCGCGATAAACCCAGTTGCGTAAAGCGCGGTTAAAAGGCATCTCCTCGCGATCCATCGCAAAAAAGTACTGGCGGAAAAAGACTCCCATATGCTCAAACCAATAACGAAAGCGACCAATTACAGGGTAATTGCGGCGAATCGCATAGCGGGTTTGTGATACATCTAGCACAAACACCACGATGACCCACAACACCAACGCTGCCAGCACCATCAGTAAAAATGCTGACAACACACTATAAATACTATGAATGATCGTCATACACGCTCCGTTTCAAGGTGTTAAATATCACAGGGTGGGGGGGGGGGAACCCTACCCTGTGATCCTCTGATGATTATTTCTGTTCTTTGATGAAGTCGCGCTGTACGTCTTGCAGGTAAGCAACCATGGCGGCGAGGTCTTGTGAATCCCAAGCAAATGGTTTGCTTGCCATGGGTACGATCATGCATAGCTGAACCATTTCGTCGAGGTGGATGGGGTCAATATCAAACTTGCCTTTTGCCATGTCGACATGGTGAGGGTAAAGATGAATGAAAGACTTTTTAAACATGGCATGACCAGCATGGCAAGTAGCACACGATGTTTCGTTAGGTGACAAAGATTCATCGTTAAACAGGGCCTTACCCTTACGTGCTAAGGCTGCATGGTCGCCTGTTACAGGGGTGTAATGCGCAGGGCGTTTAATGGCTTTCACAGCACAAGGGTTGGCAGCAATTTTAGCAGCGCAAGGGTTAGCAGCGCAAGGGTTAGCGGCGCAAGGGTTAGCGGCGCAAGGGTTAGCGGCGCAAGGGTTAGCAGCGCAAGGGTTAGCAGCGCAAGGGTTAGCAGCGCAAGGGTTAGCGGCGCAAGGGTTCATGCCTGAGGCGTAAGCAGGCATGGCGAACATGCTCCAAGCAAATAACAACGAAAGTAAGCCGTGCAATACGGATAAACGACGATTCATAATGGTACTCCAGAAATAGTGGCTCGATAGCCGTGATCTTGTCACGACCTGAGTGAGTCGCTTTATCCCTTATTCACTTACACCATTTATTCTTGAGGTTCGCGCTATCGTCAACGTACATGAATGAATCTTGTGCTAGCATGCGTTGCCCATAATGATGGACTAGGATGTGAAAAAAACATGCACACAACAACTATTTTGGTGATTAATTGCGGCAGTTCCTCCGTCAAAATGGCTCTGCTCGTCATGCCTGAAGAGCGCATGATTGCCCACGGTATGGCAGAACAACTCAATAGCGATGATGCTTCGTGGTCTTGGGCGGTGGGCAACGATCAGCGAGGCGAGCGTGTGCCGATGAACCATGAATCAGCCATCGTTACTTTACTCGCTGCCTTGCGCGAATCGCTGCCTGACATGGTGGTTGCGGCGGTGGGTCATCGTATGGTTCACGGTGGTGAGCAATTTAGCGAACCTACGCGACTCAATCCAACCAGCATCGCGCAGATAGAAAGCATCGCCCATTTGGCCCCCCTACACAACCCAGTCAACATCCTTGGCATCCGTGCAGCGATGAGTCATCTGCCGCATCTACCGCATGTTGGTGTGTTCGACACGGCTTTTCACCACACCTTGCCGCCCCATGCCTATTTGTATGCCGTGCCGCTGGCGTGGTACCAAGATTTTGGCGTGCGCCGCTATGGCTTCCACGGTACGAGTCACCATTATGTGGCGCAGCAGGCTGCTCAATCTATCGGTATCGCGCTCCACGACTGCAACCTGCTTACCGTCCACCTTGGCAATGGTTGCAGTGCCACGGCCATTAAAAACGGTGCCAGTGTCGATACTACGATGGGACTTACACCACTGGAAGGGCTGGTTATGGGCACACGCAGTGGCGATGTTGACCCCAGTCTGCCTGCCTTTATTGCCCAAAGAAGTGGTATGTCCTTGGATGAAATAACCGCTTGTTTGAATCAGCAATCAGGTCTGTTAGGGCTGTCGCAACTCAGTAACGATATGCGCACATTATGGGATGCGGCGGAGGGTGGACACCACGATGCGGCGCAAGCGATTGATGTGTTTTGCCATCGTTTGGCACGCGCCTTAGGCGGACTGAGCACTTCTCTGGAGCGGATTGATGCCATCGTATTTACTGGTGGTATTGGTGAACATGCAGCAGCGATTCGCCAACAAACAGTCGCACGATTGGCTCTTTTTGGCATCCTCATTGACCCCACACGCAACATGCAACATGGTCAGCAAACTGCGGGCATCATCTCCACGGACGAATCAGCATTCCCCGTGCTGGTCATCGCCACCAACGAAGAAGCCATGATCGCCCGCTATACCCATCAACTTATGGAATACAGTCATGAATAAACACGCTTTTTTTCTTGTCTCTCACGGTGCTGGCACTGGTTTAACGACGGTCTGCTTAGGCATGGTGCGCGCACTGGATCAGCTTGGCATCCGTACGGGCTTCTGCAAACCTATCGCGCAACAACATTACAGCGACAATGGTACGGAACGCTCGACCCATTTAGTACAACAGATCAGTGCGATTAAACCGCCGCAGCCCATTGCATTGCAACGAGCGGAAGCGATGCTTTCCGATGGGCGTGAAGGGCAGTTGTTAGAGGAGGTGATTGCCTGCTATCGCCAGAGTATGATGGACAACGATGTGGTGGTGATCGAAGGACTCGTCGCCGATTCTCGAGTGCCATTTGCTGCCAAGCTGAATAGTATCATGGCGCAAGCGATGGATGCTGAAGTGATTTTGGTTGCCAATCCTTCCGATGATTTAGACGCGCATATCGAATACGCAGCCAGTGCCTTCAGTGAAGACCATGGCACGTCACTCATTGGCATCATTCTTAACGTGCATGACGCTTCGTCACCCCGTGCGATGGAACATCTTTGCACAGCACGCCAAAAATCCATGCCCGTTTATGGTTCAGATCACATGTTCCATGTTAACCAAAGCGCCGAGCAGCGAACCGAGCAAAACAGCACCATTCCGCTCATCGGTAGCATCCCTTACGCCGATGAACTTCATGCCAGCCGCACCAGTGATATTGCGGACTTTGTTCAGGCACGGGTACTGCATGCAGGCGATATTACACAACGGCGGGTGCGCCATATTGCGCTGTGCGGTAGAACGCTGGCGAATACATTGAGTGTCTATACGCCCGATAGTTTGCTGATTGTACCAGGGGATCGGGATGATGTGTTCGTTGCCGCCTGTATGTCGGCGATGAACGGCGTGCCATTGGCAGGGATTTTATTAACCAGCGGCTTACAACCCAGCGATAATGTGATGAAACTCTGCCAGCTTGCTATGCAAACAGGGCTGCCCGTTTTACAAGTTGCCGATGATTCTTACACCACCGCCTCATTGCTATCACACATGCCTAACGAGGTTGCCTCGGATGATGTGGTGCGCATGGAACACGCCTGCGCCCATGTGGCTCGACACTTGAACACCGCATGGCTGAAAACGCGCTGCGCTCTGCATCGCAAGCGGCGATTGTCACCTGCGGCGTTCCGCTACCAACTGTTGCGCCGTGCCAGTCGCAATATGCAGCGTATTGTGTTGCCCGAAGGTGAAGAACCACGCACTATTTTAGCGGCGCAGCAATGCCAGCAGCGCGGTATTGCACATGGTGTATTACTCGGTAGCCCTGAGCGCATTCAACACATTGCTGCTGCACATGGATTAGTGTTGGATGATGCGTTAACGATTATCGACCCTGCGACGGTGCGAGACCAATACATCGATGCGATGGTCAGCCTACGTCAACACAAGGGTTTAACGGCGGTGATGGCTGCCGACCAACTACAAGACTCCGTTGTTCTCGGCACGATGATGCTTGCCTGTGGCGATGTGGATGGCCTGGTCTCTGGCGCGTTACACACGACTGCCAACACCGTGCGCCCCGCCTTGCAATTGATTGGTGCATGCAGCGAAGGTGGCTTGGTTTCGTCGATCTTTTTTATGTGCCTGCCCGATCAAATGGTGGTGTACGGCGACTGTGCCATCAACCCCAACCCAGATGCTGAGCAGCTCGCGCAAATTGCTATGCAAAGTGCCGATTCAGCACAGCAATTTGGCTTAGATCCTCGCGTTGCTATGATTAGCTACAGCACAGGGGACTCAGGCAGTGGCAACGATGTGGAGAAAGTCCGCCGCGCCACCGCTATCGCGCAAGGCTTGCGCCCTGATATGATTATCGACGGCCCCTTGCAATACGATGCCGCATCCACTTTGTCGGTAGGCAAAAGCAAAGCCCCCAGCAGCAACGTCGCAGGTCAGGCCAATGTATTTATTTTCCCCGACTTAAACACGGGCAATACCACCTACAAAGCGGTTCAACGCAGTGCGCATGTAGTGAGCATGGGGCCGATGTTGCAGGGGCTCAAAAAGCCTGTGAATGATCTATCCCGTGGTGCCAGTGAAGAGGACATTGTCTATACGATTGCCTTAACCGCGATTCAAGCCACGCAGCAACGACCATGAT
>JAUZQP010000134.1 GCA_030950965.1 Mariprofundaceae bacterium | reverse complement strand
AAAATAGGGGGGGGGACTGGACAGCCTTCTAGCCTCCATTAGTGATAGGATTCGCCCCATTCGCAGGCGATCCTCTAGAATACCCAACGCTCAAATATGCTGGATCAGGTTTGTTTTGAGAGGACTTCCCAGATCTGCTTTGCATTGGAAATCATTGAGGGGGAAAATTGGCCACAATCATTACTCATACTAGCTTGAATTATTCACAAATACTGTTGCGCCCTTGCTTGCCCTTTTGTCCGCAACGAATACCCTGCCAGTCGAGCATAATCATAGGCTGGAGCGTGTAATACATCGCATTTATGGTCGCCACGCTAGGGAGTTTACCATGTTGTTATCAGCAATCATTGATACCAAAACCCGCATATTGCTGTATCTTAGTTCATTCGTTGCCGTCTTTTTCCTCGCTATTTATGGCAAGCAAGTGTGTCCGTTTATTGACCGCCTTCCGTTTAGCGAACTCACCAACAACCTGCTGTTGATCTATGTGCTGCACATGATGCTGCGCGAAGCACTCTATTACGCGCCCATCGTTCGTTGGCGCGCCATGGTTTTATATTGTCGCTGCTGGCGTGGGGTGTGGCGGGGGTGCTTGCTGTGATCCTGCATGAATACCGCTACCCAGACTTTCCTTTGTCCAGTCATTTGAAGCTGTTGAGTGCCTATTGGATTCTTGGTGGCTGCATTTGAGTCAGTTGGAATACACCCTGCTGGAGCGAGCAGAACGTACCCAGATGCCTGAGCATGCTGAGTCTGAAATCTACTTAGAGAGCATGAGTCAGCGGATTATGGAGGGCTTTGTTTTATTCACGCTGGCTCCTTCGCTGATGATGTTGCTGGTGGTGGCGCGTTATGTTTATGAGGGCTTCATCTCTGTCGGTGAGGCGGTGGAAATCGCTTACATCGGCACGTTTTGCGTTGCCACCGCTCTGTTTGTTGCCTACCGTTATGGTCAGCACCTTAAAAAAGATATTGCCTTGATTATTGCGGGTATTCGTCAGGTGGAGCGGGGGCATTTGACAGGTTTTGTTGGAACGTCGCGCCATGATGAACTCGGCGAGATGTCCGCAGGCATCACCAAAATGGCGCAGGGCCTACTGTTGCGCGAAAAGATCAAAGAGGCCTTCGGGCGTTTTGTCGAACCACGTATTGCGGAAGCTTTTGTAGAGCAATACGTGCAGCATGGCGACGCACTTAAAATGGGCGGTGAACGACGAACTGTGGTGGTGTTGATGAGTGATATTCGTGGCTTTACTGCGATGTCCGAAACCATGGAGCCAGAAGCGATTACCGCCATGCTGAACGACTATTTTAGCGAAATGGTAGCGGCGATTAAGGCACACGATGGCATTGTGGATAAATTTATTGGCGATGCGGTGATGGCTGTGTTTGGTCTGGTGGATGACGACCAAGATGCCGCTGTGCACGCCGTACAAGCAGCCTTGGACATGCAAACACGGCTACAGCGGTTTAATGAACAACGCGAGGCGGCAGGGCAACACAGCATCAGCAGCGGTATTGGCATCCACATGGGTGAAGTCGTGGCGGGCTATATTGGCAGTGTCGAGCAGTTGGAGTTCACCGTGATTGGCTCAAATGTAAACCTAGGAGGCTGTCCGAAAATAGAAAGACCTACTGCGAAATCCCCATTTCGGCCATATTTTCTGCCCACTTTCGTTAAATATACCCTGCTATTCGCCTCAAGTGGGCAGAAAATATGACTCAAAATGGGAATCCCTCGCTACGGTCTCTATTCTCGGACAGCCTCCTAGCAGCGCGCATTGAGTCGCAAGCTAAGCCGCCCAATCCACCACTATTATTCAGCCAACAGGTGGCAGAGCAGGTTGAAGCGGTGATTCCCGTGGCATTTGTAACATCTGCCACACTCAAGGGGGTGTCCGAAGCGGTCAGCTTGTACACCGTCGCAGCAAGCAAGGAGGTAACATGAACCCTTTTGAATTAATCGATCAAGCCAGCGTACCGACACGTTCTGGTGGCAACATTGCACTGTACCGTCGTGGTGATGAATACACGATTCGCGTAGCAAACTGCGAACTGATGAGCAGCCGCATGCACGGTTCAGAAGACGCGCTGGCAGAACTGGCATGCCAAAACCTGCGCCACGGTAAACATAAGGTACTCATTGGCGGGTTGGGGATGGGCTTCACGCTGGCTAAAACGTTACAATTGCTGGACGCTAAGGCTGAAATCACGATTGCGGAATTGATTCCTGCGGTAATTCAGTGGAACAGAAGCCACCTGTCCGCATTGGCGGGGCACCCCTTGAAGGATAGACGCGTGCGCGTGCATCAAGGTGATGTCGGTGCGGTGATTCGATCTCATCAAGCGACCTTCGATGCTATTTTACTGGATGTGGATAATGGCCCTGATGGCTTAACCTGCAAAGAGAACGAACAAATTTATGGTGCATCAGGACTCAAAGCAGCCTACCAAGCCCTTAAGCGTGGCGGCATGTTGGCAGTATGGTCCGTCGCACCCGACACCACCTTCACATCACGCTTCAAACGCGCAGGTTTTCAGGTCGAAGAGGTTCAAGTATCAGCTCGCGGTAAAGGCACGCGCGGTGCAAAACATACGATCTGGATCGGTAAGAAACGGTAACGCTGTGAGGCTCCTTACCTGAGCTGTCGATGTTTCAATCGTTGCGTGAGGTTAGGCAACTCGCAATAAATAATCTACCAAACTCGTTTGTCTTTTTGCCCAGCATCGGCGTTGCAAAAAAGCTTACATAGCGAGCTATGCTTTGCTTTTTGCGCCTTGATGCTGAACAAAAATCCTGCGCGATTTTGGTAGATTATTTATTGCGAGTTACCTTACTCCAACCACACATGGTAACGCGTTTTCCCATCATCAAGGGAGAATAGATCACGCGGAGTGATCCCTTGAGCCATGACCTCTTCTTGTAGGTCAGCGAGTTTTACACCACGTTGCTGCAATAGTTGCCGTGACTCTTGTGGTATTAACTCATCTAAGTGGCACGCTTCGCTAGCAGGCATTGCCATACGAATGTCTTGCTCGCCTGCGCGGATGATTTCCACCTTGAGGCTGTGCGCTTGCAGTACATTATGGTGCGTGTTGTTGTCTGCTTGGTGAACAGGCTGCCACGCCATGGCTTGTTGACGAATTGTTTCGGGAACGGCAAGCGTGAGCATTGGCCACCATGGCAGTTTTACATCCAAAACGCTTAGCTGGGCGGTCAAACCTTGGAAGATACGCATCAATAAAAATAGATCTGCCGGTCCAGCTGAACGGAACCACCAGCGCTCTTCGCCCAATAAATCGGCAGCCTCTTGCCCTGGGTGCCACTGCTTTACATCCAAGGGGTGGTCTTCCAACAAAGGTTTAAATAATAGACGGTTGAGTTGCGGTAATCGCTCCGCAATAAAATCCAATTTATCACGATCAAACCCCAATGCAGCATAGGCATCAACCGTATTCACCGTGCATGCGCCACGGCCACTAAGAATCAGCTTTAATAACGCTAGGCGACGATCTTGCTCAATACTTATCGTGCAGCCGAAGTCCAGCAGGGTGAGTTCCACTGAGTTGTTATCGTGCCGCACCATAAGGTTGCCTGGGTGCGGATCTCCATGTGCTACGCCATGCACGAACACACTTTGGAAGAGGGTCATCATTAAGGTGCGCGCCAGATACAAGCGTTCCGTCAGCGGCCATGTAGCAGCAGCAGCGAGACGCTCGCCCTCACACCATGTTTGCATCAATACATTAGGGCGACACCACGTCTTGAACACTGTTGGAACGGTCAAGCCTGGTACACTAACGCCAGCGGTAAAGGCTTGTTGTGCGCGCATCTCATGGCCGTAATCCAGTTCGTGTGCCATATTATCCGCCAGTGTTTGGCGGTAGGCATCGAGATCAAATTGCCAACGCTTCACAGGCCCTAGACCTGGCATTAAACCAGTGAGGCGCATTTCAGCAGCAATGGCATGGGCAATATCGGGGTACTGCACCTTGATGGCTACGGTTTGACCATCGCGTAAATGCGCCTGGTGTACCTGCCCTAACGAGGCTGCGGCAGTGCTTTCTTCGATGTCGGATAACACATCGTGGATAGGGCAACCCCAAGCAGTTTCCAGCACGGGGATGATTTTTTCCAACGGCCACGGCTCGACACTGCTAATCAGCTCAACAAAATCCGAGTCATCATCCATGCCTGCCAACACCTGCCCGATTTTCATGGGCAGTCCACGCGCATCTGCCATTTGCATCGACAGGGCGCGGCGGGCGGCTTGCATCGTTTCTTCGCTGTCAGCACGGCGCAGCAGCCATGCCGTGCGCGCCATCCCTACCCAATACTTTAATCGTTTCCACATGGCTCAGGCTCACTGCTAAAATATTGTTCTACGGCAAGACCTTCATCCCGTAAGGCTTCATACAAGCTGCGTTGTTGAAAGTCCAAGGTCATATCCTGCAAGGCTTGCACTGCTTCGGCTTCTCCGACCAATAGTTGCCCCAGCTCTAGGGTTAAATATTCGGCGCGCTCTGTCACGCGCTGTCGCGCCTTGATACGAAAATCCACAGGCACGATACGCAACACCCGCCGCACCATTGCATCCACCTCAACATCCCATGGAATATTGACTGGCAGCGGCAACAGATCACCCATTTCGTCTTCGTTCAATGCGCGACAAAGATACAAGCATAAGCCGCAATCAGTATTCA
>JAUZQP010000133.1 GCA_030950965.1 Mariprofundaceae bacterium | reverse complement strand
TGAGCGAATCAATCAGCCATTCGCACGCCTCAAAGGCGGCTTTTCGATGTTCTGAGGCAACAATAATAAGCACAATTTGTTCACCTGCCTGAACGGTTGTGACGCGGTGAATCATGCGCACAGCGATGATATCAAAGGCTTCGATGGCTTCATCATGCAGCGCTTTCATCTCGTTGAGTGCCATGTCTGCGTAGTGTTCAAACTGAATACTTTGCACCGCTCGCCCTTCGGAGAAGTCACGCGCACAACCCAAGAAAGTGACCACGCCGCCGATACATGAGGAAACCGTGCGTATGGCTGCTACCTCCTCTTCTTGCGAAAAATCCGCTTCCTGAATACGAACAGCATCCATCTTAACGCGCATGGCTTTCTGTCCCGCCGTGCGATGGAACATCTTTGCCACAGCGCATCAAAAAGCCATGCGCGTTTATTGAGTGAATCATATGTTCCATCTTAACCTCCCGAAAATGGTGGCATGATCGCCACCTCATCGCCATCTTGAACCATGACTTCACGGTTCGTCTCCTGCTGTTGGTTGACCGCAAACAGCAACGTGGGGAATCCTTCACAGCCGACCTGCTGCGCTACTTCATGCAGGGGCATACCGTCATCAACTGACAGCATAATCTCACGCTGCCCCAATTTATCCGCCAACGAGCCAAACAATAAAACGCGAATCATAGCCCCGCACTGTCTCCTGTGCGTTGAAAGTCACCTGATTTTCCGCCACGCTTTTCTTCTAATTGAATCGCGGTGATGGTCATACCTTTATCGATGGCTTTGCACATATCATACAGCGTTAACAAAGCAGTACTCACTGCTGTCAACGCCTCCATCTCAACGCCTGTTTTGCCTTTACAGCGCACACTTACGCTAACCTTAATGCCGCAACCATCGACCAACTCAGCAAACGAGACATCAACCCCAGAAAGCATCAACGGGTGACACATCGGAATTAAATCGGGCGTTTTTTTCGCCCCCATAATTGCCGCTACGTCTGCCACTGCCAGCACATCACCTTTTTTCAGTGTACCTTGTTGAATACGCGCCAAGGTCTCGGGCTGCATGTGAATCTCGCCGCTGGCAACAGCGATGCGCGTGGTAATCTCTTTATCAGAAACATCCACCATGCGCCCCCGCCCAGCGTCATCAAAATGCGTTAGTGTCGTCATTGTTTTTCACCTTTAATTGTCCTTCGCACATCTGCCAATGTTGTTGCGCTAAGGATGTGGCATCCTCCGCATCATGGCTGACCATGATGATGGGGATGTTGTGTTGTGTTTGCCATGTTTTTAGCTGTGCTCGAAAGCGACGACGAACATGGGGTGCTTGTGCCGAAAAAGGCTCGTCCAGCAATAATAGATTCGGCTTTCCCACCATCGCACGTACTAGGGCGAGCCGTTGCGCTTCGCCTGTGGATAGCATCGAAGCGCGCCGCCCAAGCAGGTGGTGTAGCGCAAAGTTTTCGCACAGCGTATGAACATTCTTGTCATCATCATGCTTTGCACCGAGTAGAATATTTTGCTCCACGGTCAACCACGGCAACGCCACTGCCGCAGGCCAAACAAAACCCATGCCGCGTTGTTCCGTTGCCACGTTAAGACCTGTGCTGCTATCTAGCCAACATCGTTGATTGATATGAATCGTCCCTGTTGCTGATTCCAGTCCTGCAAGGCACCGCAACAACGTGGACTTTCCTGCGCCATTTTCGCCTGATATCACGATGATTTCATCATTAAAAGCGGCTTGAACATCCAAATGCAAAGCACCAATATCATAGCTCAGATGAAAGTCATGTTTCATGTCATCATGCCTGTTTTTCGATTGATGGAATATACCAGCGACAAGAGCGTAAATGCGATTGCCATCAAAATCAACGCCAGCATGGATGCTTCGGATTGCTGTTGCATCTCGACCATTTCAAACAGCGCGATGCTGGCAACCTTGGTTTCACCGGGGATTGAACCGCCGACCATCAGCACTACGCCGAACTCCCCCATAGTGTGCGCAAATGACAAGGCTACCGCAACAAGCATTCCCCCCTTGGAAGCAGGCAATACAATATGCCGCAACACTTGCTGCCTCGTCATAGCTTGTACCTTGCCTAACTCTAGCCAGTGCTTGGGAATGGCTCGAAAGGCTTGCTGTAAGGGCTGCACGGCAAAAGGCAGGCTGTACAACACCGATGCCAGCACCATGCCTGAGAATGAAAATGCCAAGCTGCTATCAAACAGCGTCTGCCAGAGGCGACCGACGAGGGAATCAGGTGCTATGAGTAATAACAGATAATAGCCCAATACCGTGGGCGGCAAGACTAATGGCAGTGCTACCACCACCTCCAATGCCGTGCGCCCGACAAACGATGTGAACGCCAAGATATAAGCCAGTGGCAGTGCAAGCAACAATAAAATAAGCGTGGCGATGGTGGATAATTGCAAAGAAATAAGCAGCGCGTCGATCATACTTGTGGTGTCACTACCCGCCATGAACCTGACTTCTCTGATTTTTCTACCAACAAGCCATGAATGGTACGAATGCGATTCACACGGCGTAAATACAAACTTTTTTCATCAGGTGTCATCGGTCGTTTTTATTGCAAAAAAAATCATATTATGGCTTAACCTTGTTAACGCGCATGGCTTTCTGACACGCCGTGCGATGAAATATCTTGGCTCGGCACGTCAGAAAGCGATGCACGTTTATTTGAGTGGATCACAGTTCCTTGTTAAAAGAGCGTCTGCTGTCGCCACTGAGCGATTGCATAAAGCTAGCGGCAGCGGCGTTTGTTTGCATCAACACTGCGGTATAAGGAATGTTCGCCAAGGCTTGTTCACGTTGTTGAATGGGGATGAAGCCTGCATCGACCAAGCCTTGTTGCACCATCATCGCCGCTTGCATAGCACTTTGCGCATAGATGAATTTAGGTTTTAATATCTGCCACAATCCTTGCTGTTGTAATAGCTTCCGCGCCGCAACACCAAAGGGTGCAACATCGGGGTTGGCTAAGGCGATGCGGTGGATGCTGGCTTCTTGTAGCTGTGTCGTGTTCATACTGATGCGCCCAGCAATCATTAAACCAAGGTAGCCTTGCCCTACGCGCTGACTGGCAATGGCTTTGCCATGTTGTAGCAATCGTTTGGGACGTTCTTCATCGGCGGCAATCAACAGATCAAAAGGCGCGCCTTGCATGATTTGATTGTACAAACG
>JAUZQP010000132.1 GCA_030950965.1 Mariprofundaceae bacterium | reverse complement strand
ATGAGCGTTCACATGGTAGTGTGATCCACACCATAAACGCACATGGAAAATTTTGAACTCTAACCCTTCGCCCGCTGCTGTTCCTGCGCATGTTGCCATTATTATGGATGGTAATGGGCGTTGGGCTAAATCGCGAGGATTACCGCGTTTGGAAGGTCATCGGCGTGGTGCTGGTGTGGCACAAGATGTGGTGCGCTGGGCTGCTGATGCAGGTGTGAAACAGATCTCCTTGTACGCATTTTCTACCGAAAATTGGGAACGCCCACACGATGAAGTGACAGGGCTAATGACCCTGTTGGCGACCATGCTGACTATGCAAGTCCCCGCAATGAAGAAAGAGGGCGTGCGTTTGCGCGTCTTGGGTGATGTGTCGGCATTACCTCGTTTAGCACATCAAGCGGTACAACATGCACTACGCGCTACTGCCAAGGGCGAGCGTATTGAACTGGTGCTCTGCTTGAATTATGGTGGGCAACAAGAAATTCTTGCTGGAGCGCGCCGTTTAGCACAAAGCTTTCGTGCTGGTGAAATATCGGAAGAGGCGTTGGACAGCATGAGCCCCGCTGATTTCCGTCGTTTATTGTGGCGTGATGATCTGCTCCCCGTCGATTTATTGATTCGCACGGGGGGGGAATATCGCATTTCCAACTTTCACCTATGGGATGCCGCCTATGCCGAACTCTATTTTAGCCCTGAGTTTTGGCCTGATTATAGCCGTGAAGCATTTCACCAAGCCCTTGTTGGCTACCAACGCCGCGAACGACGTTTTGGTTTAACGTCAGAGCAATTACACGCGGAGGTATCATCCCCTCATGAATGAGTTACAACAACGCATCATCACAGGTTCATGCCTGTTTCTATTTGCTTTAATTTGGCTATTCCTTGTACCAGAATCTCTGTTTGTCATGTTCTTGGTGGCACTGGGGTTATTGGCATCTTATGAATTATTGCAACTGCTGGGCTATGCCCGCTCGCTAGGCTTTGTGGTCGTGACGGTCTTGGCATGGGCTGGTTTACTCATCAAGATTCCCTTGCCTGCTGTGTTGTTATTCGCCGCCATGGGCTGGTCGTTCTGCACTATCTTTAGCGTGCGCGAAAGTGCGCAACTCCCCGCCATGCTCACCCGTTTGGCGTGGCTGCAATGGATGATGGTATGGTTGTTGTTGTTTGCATGGTCGATGGCTGAAATGCATGGTCGTGTCGATGGTTTATGGTTGCTGGCTGGTAGCTGTGCTGGCGTATGGGGGGCAGATATTGCCGCCTATTTCACGGGGAAACGCTTGGGCAAACACAAGCTGTGCCCTGCAGTGAGCCCTGGTAAGACTATCGAAGGTGTGGCTGGTGGTTTGCTGTTTGGCGTGCTAGCAGCAGCGAGTATTTGGACGTGGAGCTTGGATGTCTCATGGTGGCAGTCGACATCGTTGGCTGTCATCTTGGTTGCCTGTGCGGTACTGGGTGACCTCAATGAATCAGCACTGAAGCGCACCATAGGCGTGAAAGACAGCGGCAGTATCTTGCCAGGGCATGGTGGTATTCTGGATCGTATTGATGCTTTATTACCTGCGATTCCTATGGTTGCCCTGTTATCACCGTGGTGGTTAGGCGTATGAAGCATGTATGCGTACTCGGTGCAACGGGTTCCATTGGACTGAGTACAGCCGATGTTATCATGCAACACCCGCATGACTTTGCGGTTGATACCTTGGTGGCGCATCGCAATGTGGCAGAGATGTCCCGCTTGATGGCGCAGCTTCATCCGCGTTGTGTGGTCTTAACCGATGAACAAGCTGCCGATGATTTGCGCCAACGCCACCCTGTTACGGATATTATCATTGCCAGCGGTATGGATGCAGCAACGGAAGCTGCTGCTGATCCACGCAGTGATACGGTGGTGGCGGCGATGGTTGGCGCGGCAGGCGTACCCGCTACCTTAGCAGCGGTTCAAGCAGGTAAAACGGTTTGTTTAGCCAATAAAGAGTGCTTGGTGACGGCGGGGCGTTTGTTTATGCGTACGGCCGAAGCATGTGGTGCAACGATTGTTCCCGTCGATTCCGAGCATGCAGCGGTGCATCAGGCGTTGCAGGGCCACGACCGTGATTCCGTGCGCCGTATTATCCTTACCGCTTCAGGTGGTCCCTTCCGCCAACGCAGTCCCGAATCATTGTTGAATGTGACCCCTGAAGAGGCGATTGCTCACCCGAATTGGGATATGGGGGCGAAAATCAGTGTTGATTCTGCCACCATGATGAATAAAGCATTGGAGCTGATTGAGGCACGTTGGTTGTTTGATGCTGCACCAGAAACGCTGGAAGCCATTATTCATCCGCAAAGTATCGTTCATGCGATGGTGGAGTATAACGATGGTTCCGTGTTAGCGCAGATGGCGATGCCTGATATGCGTTCACCGATTGCCTACGCGCTACAATCAACGCCGCGCTTGTCATCTGGTATTCCTTGGCTTGAGCTGGCACAGCAGCAACCGTTGGAGTTTTTCGCTATTGATACGGCGCGCTTCCCTGCCATGGCTTTGGTGCAGCAGGTGATGCGTGGCGACGATGGTCTGGCGGTAATCATGAATGCTGCCAATGAGGTAGCAAACGAAGCCTTCCGTCAGCGGCGCATTGGTTTTATGGCGATTGTTGCCTTGGTGGAACAAACCTTGGCAGCCATGACGTGTACGCCTGTAACCACGTTGAAAGATATTTGGCAGTTGGATCAGCACAGTCGCCTGACCACTGAGGAGCTTATTAGCCGATGATTGAATTTTTAACGGATACCGTGGCTTTTATCGTCGCTATTGCACTACTGATTGCCATTCATGAATATGGGCACTTCATTGTTGCGCGTAAGTTGGGCATCAAGGTGGAGAAATTTTCGGTAGGCTTTGGTCCTTCGTTATTCTCTTGGCGCAGCCGTGATGGTGAAGTGGAATATATTCTCGCCGCCATTCCGCTCGGTGGCTATGTCAAGATGCTCGGCGAAAATCCCGAAGAACAAAAAGAAGAAGCCACTACAGCCTTGAAGGCTGCTGATTTAGCGCGCGCTTTTCATGTGCAGCCGGTATGGAAGCGGGCTGCGGTTGCGGTCGCGGGACCGCTGTTTAATTTCTTGTTCGCGATTTTTCTGTACATCATGATTGGTTGGAGTGGTCAGCAGGTGATTCCTCCTGTGGTGGGTCATATCAATGTGGACTCACTGGCTGAGCATGCGGGTGTGCAGATCGGTGATGTCATCACGGGTGTCAATGGCAAGCCGATTCATGCATGGCAACATGTAGAAGAAGCCTTGAAGCCTGCTGTAGGCAAAGAGGTGCAGATCGATTTGGCGCGTGATGGTCGCGACTTGCAGGTGCATATGGCATTGCCGTTGCCCAAACAAGATGCTTTGCTGAGCAATATTGGTGAATCATTGGTCGGTTTTAGCTCTGGCCAACGCGTGTTTGTTGCCTCGGTGGTGAAGGACTCGCCTGCTGACCGTGGTGGCTTAAAAAATGGTGATGAAATGGTGCGGCTTGATCATGAAGTGGTCGATGATGTGCGTAGTTTGATTCATTATGTGCAACAGCATGCTGGCACAGCGGTGACGATGGGCGTATTGCGTGGTGATTTGCAAATGAATGTGCAGATTACGCCGAAAGCTGATAGTAAAACAGGACTGGGGCGCATGGGCGTGGTGCTCAATGCGCGCAGTATTCAAGCCCCTGTTCATTATCGCATGGGTCTGTTTGAGGGTGTGAGTTACGGTTTTACGCGCACTTGGGATATGACGGCGATGACTTTGGAAGTGTTGGGTAAAATGGTGGTTAATACCATCTCGCCATCGAACTTGGGTGGTCCGATTGCGATTGCGCAAATGGCAGGGCAAACGGTGGCGTATGGTCTCATCCCGTATTTGCTATTTTTAGCGCTGATTTCGGTTAATCTTGGCGTATTGAATTTATTACCCGTGCCCATTCTGGATGGTGGTCATTTGACCTATTTGGGGTTAGAAGCCGTGCGTGGTCGCCCCTTGTCACCCGAGACGATGGAAAAAACACAAGTGGTGGGTGTGCTGCTGATTGCAGCATTGATGATTTTTGCTTTTTATAATGATATAGCGAGGTTTTTACAAGGATGAGAGATCAATTACGCACTTACTGCGGCTGGCTGTTGTGTGCGCTGGTCCTGTTGGGAAGTATGCCTGCGAATGCCGCATCATATACGATTTCAGATGTACTGTTTCACGGTAATAAGTTTATTGAAGATGGTGCGATTCAGGCCGAAATGGACAGTCGCCCAGGTAAGGTGTTTAGCCGTAAGGCGCTGAGTAAAGATATTCGTCGTCTGTATAAAGCGGGTTATTTTTCGGATATTCGGGCAGAAGGCACGGTGCAGGGGGACAAGCTCAAGCTGGAACTTTATTTGGTGGAAAATCCTTTGGTGGCGCACTTCAAGGTTGATGGCAATGACGCGGTGACTGATAAAGATCTGAAAAGACGCCTTAAAATGAAGAAAGGGCTTATTTTTAGTGACTCTGCTTTGCGTGTCGATTTGAATACGATTCGTCGCCTCTATATGAAGGATGGTTATTACCAACTGGGTATTGAGGTGAAAAAGAAGTGGTTGGATGATGGTCGCATAGACATCACCTTAGATTTGAGCGAAGGGCAAAAAACGCATGTACAACAAGTGCGTTTTGTCGGCAACACTGCCTTTGACGATCATCATTTGCGTGGGCAGATCCGTACCCGAGAGACGAGTCTCATGAGTTGGTTCTCTGATCGTGATGTTGTTGACAATAAACGTTTTGGTGAAGATATTCAGATCTTGACCCAATACTACCAAGATCACGGCTATCTGGATGCTAAAGTTGATTCAGCACAGCTATCACTCGCCCCTGGTAAAGAGGCATTTCAGCTCACATTCAATCTCCATGAAGGGCCTGTATATACGGTGAATGCTATTGATTTTCATGGTGATATTGTACCTGACGAAGCGACCTTGGAAAAAGAGTTAACGATGCATGCGGGTGAAATCTATTCCCTGTCACTGTTGCGAGAAAGTATTCAAAAACTGACCGAGGCAGTGGGCAATGAAGGTTTTGCTTTTGCTACGGTTACACCGTTATTTAAGCGTGATTTAGAGAATAAAGAGGTCGCGATCACCTTTGATATTCGCAAGGGGCGTGAAGTTTATATTCAGCGTATTGAGATCAGTGGTAATCAAAAAACCAATGATGAAGTGATTCGTCGTGAAATGCGTTTGGATGAAAGTTCACGCTTTTCAGCAACGGGTATGCGTTTGAGTAAAGAGCGTTTGAATCGTTCGCAATTGTTCAAAGATGTGCGTGTTTCCATGCCAGCAACGGACAAGGATGACAAAGTGAACTTGAGCGTGAAGGTCGAAGAGGATCGTACGGGCTCCTTAATTGTCGGAGCGGGATTTTCACAGCTTGAGAAGGTGTTATTGCGGCTGAAGGTGTCAGAGAAAAACTTCCTGGGTAAAGGGTATAATACCAATTTAACCCTTGATGCTGGGGCGAAGACGCAGAATATTGATGCCAGTATTACCGACCCTTATTTCCTCAATCGTGATATTGGTGCAACATTGCGGGTGAATAAAACGCAGACCCAATTGCAGGCTATCACCCAGTATAAGCAAGATAATATTGGTGGCGGTGTTAGCTTTAGCTTTCCACTCTCCGAGCATGCGCGTTATAATATTGGTTATGATTATTTGCAGGCGAAATTAACCAATATCCCTACCACAGCCTCTTTAGTATTACGCTCTCAAAGTGGCTCCCAGACAACGGGGGAGTTGACGCAAAGTGTCTCTTGGGACAGTCGAGACCGTGTGGTTGGCACGACGAGCGGCTTTATTCACAGCTTGAATTTGGGCGTTGCGGGTGTGGGTGGAGTGAATCGTTTTGTTGAATCATCCCTTTCTCTAGGCGCATACTTTCCTCTGAATGATACCTTTACCTTACGCACGAAGTTGGGGGGGCGTGCTATCGTGGGTTATGCTGGCAAACGCCCACCGATTTATCGCCGTTACTCTTTAGGTGGCGTGGGTAGTTTGCGTGGTTATGATTACTTTGGTATATCACTGCGTGACCCTGCTGCACCGAATGATCCCGTGGGGGGTGACCGCCAAGCTACGGCTTCCGTTGATCTGTTTTTTCCTATTCCTTACATGGAATCATCAGGCTTTCGCGGCGCTTTATTCGCCGATGCGGGAACGGTGTGGGGAACGGCACAAGGTACAGTAGCTGGCGTGAATTTGAATGTGGCTGAGAAATTCTCCACCACTAAAATACGCGCTTCGTATGGTTTTGGCTTAGAATGGGCATCGCCCGTTGGCCCTGTCACCTTGACTTGGGGCAAGGCTACGCGCATTCAGCCTGGCGACTTCACGCGTACCTTTGAGTTTGGTTTGGGTTCATCGTTTTAATGTAGCCGTTTACCTATTCCACCTGTTTTCCCTCTGCAGCATTGAAAAAGCTCATTTACCCGAGCGTAAACTGTGCATTTTCGCCTTGCATATGAAAAAATAAGAGGGCAGGTGAACGGCTACGTTTTAATTATATCATACCCTGAATTATTCAGGGTATGATCTGTGTCTCCCCTGGTGTGTGAACCACGGGGTGATACGCACACCTTGAAATGCAAAAAACTGTTCGTACTATAACGCCAGTTTTTGAATGGAGACTTTATGTTGAAAAAAACCTTGTTAACAGCTTGCGCTTTAGCCTGTACGATGACTGTTACGGCATGGACTGCATCATTGGTGCAAGCTGCGGAAATGAAAATGGGTTCTGTTGACCTTAAAGCCGCGATTGAAAATACCAAGCGGTATCAAAATGGCTTTGCTCGCCTGCAGAAGTTTAAGCAACAGAAAGGTGCGGAGCTCGCTTCATTAAGTAAGCTGATCAATCAGGCTGAAAGTGATATTATGGGGCAATCTATGGCTATGTCGCCAGAACGCCTGAATAAGAAGCAAGCTGAACTTAAAGAGCTGCGTAAGGACTTCACGCGTAAACAGCAGGATGCACAAGAAGAGCTATTAAGCAAAAAGAATGCGCTGGATGAAGCTATTTTGATGAATTTTTATGCTATCGTTAAACAATATGGCAAAGACAACCATTATGATTACTTGATGCAAAAATCGGCTGCCTTTTATTCTGATCCTAAGTATGATGTAACGTCTAAAATCACTGAGATTTTGGATAAAACCAAATAACAGATGACCAACGATGTGTCGCTGCGGCAGTTATTGGAGCTGATTCAATGCCCCAGTACAGTTGAACATAATCAACGCAAGATACGAGGTATTACTACCTTGGCTGTGGCAACGGAAGAGCATCTTTCCTTTCTAGCAAATAAGCGTTATCGCGCTGCCTTATCATCCACTCAAGCTGCGGCTGTGTTGGTCGATCAAGCAACGTATGATGCTTGGCAAGCAGGGACGATCAGTTGCGACGCAACATTGCTGGCGTGTGCCGACCCCTACCTTGCCTTTGCTCTGGTGCAACGATTCTTTCACCCTCAAGCTACAGGGCTAGGCGACCACCATCCTTCTGCGGTGATTCACCCTGATGCTGACATTGCTGATAGTGTGGATATTGCTCCGCAAGCTGTCATTGGTCGCGGTTCGCGTATTGCCAAAGGCTGCCGCATTGGCACAGGTGTGGTGGTGGGTGATGACTGTATCATCGAAGAAAATTGTTTGATTCATCCTCGTGTCGTGATTGCCGATGGTTGCCACCTAGGTAAACGGGTCATCATTCAAGCGGGTGCGGTGATTGGTTCGGACGGCTTTGGTTATGCTTGGAATGGAATCAGTCACGTTAAAATCCCTCAAACGGGTGCGGTTTACCTGCATGATGATGTCGAAGTCGGAGCCAATGCCTGTATTGACCGAGGAGCCTTGGAAGATACGGTGATTCACGAGGATGTAAAAATCGATAACTTGGTGCAAATTGGTCATAATGCTGAGATTGGATCGAAAACTGTGATTGTGAGCCAAGTGGGTGTTGCTGGCTCAACAACGATTGGGCGAGGCTGCCAATTGGGTGGTCAAGCAGGGGTGGCAGGGCATTTGACGGTTGGCGATTTTTGTAAAATTGCTGGGCAAAGCGGCGTGATTGGCAACTTGGAAGCAGGCGGCGTTTATGGTGGTACACCAGCCGTACCGCACCGCATGTGGCTCAAAGGGATTGCTCTAGTGAATCGCCTGCCTGAGCTGTTTAAGAAGCAATAAGG
>JAUZQP010000131.1 GCA_030950965.1 Mariprofundaceae bacterium | reverse complement strand
GACAAGCGATAATAAAGTAAGGAAGGCAAATGCGAGGCAGGGAGTCGGATGATTGAATAGTACTGATGAAAGCGGGTAATGCTGCTGGAGGAAAGGCAATCACAATAGTGAGATCGGCAAGGGGCAATACACATCGTGCGCAGTAGCGAAGAAAGTGTAGAAACGAAACTTTGTCGAATGGCGGAGAAGGCTCGCAAGGATTCATCGTGTCAGTTTACAAGTTTGCTTCATCTGATGACGAAGGAGATGTTGTGGGGATGCTTTATGCGGCTGAAGGACAATGCCGTAGCAGGTATCGATCAGGTAACCAAAGAGGAGTACGCGTTAAATCTGGAAGAGAACCTGACCAAACTGGTTAGTAAGGAATGTGCATGAATTAACTTGAGCAACTTGGGCGCAGGATTTTTGGTCGTTTCCTAGGCGCTAAAACAGGCGCATAACCCTTTTATGTAACTGTTTGCGCAACGACGGAAACGGGTAAAAAGACAAGTTCAAGATACTTAAGTTATTTCATGCACGTTCCTAAGCTGCATCGGATGGCGTTTATTCCTCAACCAGTCAAGCGGATATATATTCCGAAGGCTGGCAGCAAGAAACAACACCCGATAGGGATACCTACGCTGGAAGATAAGCTGGTGCAGTCAGGTCTAGCAGGCTGTCTGACAATAGAAAGACCTACTGCGAAATTCCCATTTTGGCCACATTTCCTGTCCACTTTCGTTAAATATACCCTGCTATTCGCCTCAAGTGGGCAGAAAATCTGACTCAAAATGGGAAATTCTCGTTACGGTCTCTATTGCCGGACAGCCTCCTGGTTAGAATAGTGGGCTTCCCGTTTAAGACGGGACAAAAAAGGAACGACAAAGTATTTTTTTGCACTCAGCATCTTTCCTGGATACGAAGGAGGCATGTGTCTCTAAGTTCAATATTTTATCCACAGATGAACACGGATAAACACAGATGATGAAAAAGATCTTGTGCCGGCAATCCGTATGGCTACTTGTAGCTTAGGTAACTCGCAAGAAATAACCCACCAAACTAGCTTGTCTTTTTGCCCAGCATCGGCGTTGCAAAAAAGCTTACATAGCAAGCTATGCTTTGCTTTTTGCGCCTTGATGCGGAACAAAAACCCTGCGCGATTTTGGTAGGTTATTTCTTGCGAGTTACCTTACGTCACAACCATACAGTAAGCGAGACTACATCGGGGTGAGCTGCAATCATTCACTCTTATCTGTGTTTATCCGTGTTCATCTGTGGACTAAACCTCAGCGCTTTGCAAGCGCATGCCCCTCTTCAGAATATCTATAACCTATTGATTTTGATGCCTGTCCCGTCTTAAAAGGGAAGCCGTCACGGTGATTGCATATAAACCGAAAGTTGCTTATTCAAATACACTGGCTGCTATTTCATCGGCCAGCAACCAACCTTGATCGTGGATAGCGGTGTGTTGTTCGTCGTCGATGATGTTGCCGTTAGCTTGCCATTTGCGGCAGGCGTGGCGTTGTTGTTGTAATAAGCTATCGCCAAAGCGAGCACGGTAGGGCGCGTGTTCGACACCTTGCTGACGACGCAAGCCCAGCCAAAAGGCTTCGCGAGCGGCTTCGGCGGCGGTGAGTTGTTCATCATCGGCGACAGCGTGCCCTGTTTGGGTGGCTTGTTCGATGTATTTTTCTGGCGAACGCATATTGCTGTAGCGGTATACCCCGCCATCGTTGGTGTCATGTTTGCCTGCCGCGCCTGGGCCGATGCCGATATAATCATCGTAACGCCAATAGCCATCGTTATGGCGGCAATGGTGACCAGCGCGGGCGTAGTTGGATATTTCATACGCAGCATAACCTGCTGCGGCAAGCAGTTCACGGGTACTTTGAAAAAAGCGACAAGCTAAGGATTCTTCTGGCCAATCCATGTCGGGGTTATTGGCGTGCATCACTGCCAAGCGGGTGTTGACTTCGACCGTTAACTGGTAGCACGATAGGTGATCGGGTTGTAAAGCAATAGCTTGTTGTAAACTGGCTTGCCACTGCTGCCAAGATTGACTGGGCAAGGCATACATCAGGTCAAGATTGATATTATCAAAACCTGCACTACGCGCCAAAGAAAACGCTTGCTTGGCTTGATCGGCATCGTGAATGCGTTCTAACCAGCGCAGTTCCTCGTTATGCAAACTTTGCACACCGATGGATAAACGGTTCACACCCGCAGCGTGGTAACCATAGAAACGACCTGCATCGGCTGTGCCAGGGTTCGCTTCCATGGTGATTTCAGCATCATCCAATAATGGAAGCGTATCGCGCATGCATTGTAGCAGGCTGGCAATGGTTGCCGCTGGTGCTAGCGATGGTGTACCACCGCCGATAAAAACACTGGCAACAGGGCGCTGCTCGGTGGCACGGTAACGCAGCTCAGCAGACACCGCCGCCAGCCAACCATCCCAGTCAATTTGCTTGCGTACATGGGAATTAAAATCACAGTAATGGCATTTATGCGCACAATAAGGAATATGCACATAGATGCGTAAATTTTTATCCATGTTAGGCATCGCAAACATGGATAGTCCACAGATCAACACCAGTAAACACCAATAAAAGTGAATGCTTTTTTATTGCGTTGCTATAACGCGTACTTAATCGGTGTTTATCGGTGTTCATCGGTGGATAATTATAAAAGTGCTACACAGGATTTGGCAACAGTTACTGTTCAATACGTTGTTGCTGATTGCAACTGACAACATACTCATTGCAAGGCGACTTCGTAATGGTCGGAGGCAAAATCGGGGGCACTTTTCAGCATGATCTCTTTGCCCAAAAATTCTTCTAAGCGAGACACCCATTCGCTTTGCTCGCCCAGCATCAGGTCGATCAGTTGTGGGTGGGCGATCACCATTAATTTTTCACAGGGGTAGGCGCGACCTTCGGCAACAATGGCGCGAAACAGTTGGTAGCAAATGGTCAAAGTACTTTTGCGTAAACCAGTACCGTCACAAGGGCGGCAAGGTTCCAGCAGCATGTGTCCTAAGGAGTCGCGGGTACGTTTGCGCGCCATTTCCACCAAGCCCAGTGACGATAATTGTGCCACATGGGTTTTGGTTTTATCGCGTTTCAACGCTTCATGCAGCACTTCCATCAGCCGTTTTTTATTATCGCCATCGCGCATGTCGATAAAGTCCACCACGATGATGCCACCAAGGTTGCGCAAACGCAGTTGATGGATGATTTCATGCACGGCTTCCAGATTGGTTTTGAAGCTGGTTTCCTCCATATTGCGCGAGCCTGTGAATGAACCTGAATTGACATCAACAGCAATCAAGGCTTCAGTTTGGTCAATGACTATATGACCGCCTGAACGCAGCCCAACACGGCGCAGTAACGCGTTATCGATCTCTTTTTCCACGCCATAGACATCAAATAGTGGACGTTCGCCAGGGTAATAATACAAGCGTTTGGCGACTTCGGGCATAAAGCGACCAGCAAAGTTTTTCATCGTTTGGTAGGCTTCGCGGGAATCGATGTGGATTTTACTGACTTCATCATCGACGTAATCCCGCATCACGCGCAGGTACAGCTTTAAATCCATATGTAACATCGAGCTGGCTGGCGCATGCTTCGACCTTTTTTCTATATCGCGCCACAATAACTCTAAAAACTTGAGGTCTTCGCGCAGATCTTCTTCGCTGTGACCTTCTGCCACGGTGCGAATAATCAAGCCTGCATCATCGGGACGAATCGCCTGACCGATAACAAACAGACGATCACGTTCAGCATCATCTTCCAATCGCCGTGCAATACCAATATGACTCACGCCTGGTAGATAGACTAAATAACGTCCTGCCAGACTGATGAGCGACGTAAGGCGCGGTCCTTTAGAGGCAATCGGGTCTTTGGATACCTGCACCAAAATTTCTTGCCGCTCACGCAATAACGAATCAATCGCTGGCACATTACGCTGACGGCGTTGCTCAGCTTCATTGCCCTGATCTTCGTTGTTTTGGTCGCCATCAGAAGAATCAAAATCAAACCCTGCATGGTCGTTGCGAACCACATCGCCAGCGTAGAGGAAGCCTGCTTTTTGTAAACCAATATCGACAAAAGCAGCTTGAATGCCCGGCAGCACACGTTGTACACGACCTTTGTAGATATTGCCTTTAAGCCCTCGCGCTCGTTCAATGTAGACTTCTTCAGCCAAGCCGTTTTCTACACGCGCAATGCGTGTCTCAAAGGGCGAGACATTGACTAATAACTCGGTACTCATGAAGGCTTCTTTCCCTGATGTTGTTGTATGATGTCATCTAATAATTGTAGTGTGGTTGTCACTGGTAATCCAATCACGTTATCCAGCGTGCCGTCCACGCGATCTACAAACGTTGCCGCGCCACCTTGTAGGGCGTAAGCACCTGCCTTATCCATCACATCATTATGCGCTAAATAAACATTGATTTCGTCATCGTTAATGGGGCGAAAATGCACTTCGGTTTGCACGACGTCTTGCAGGACGAGATCGCCCCAACGAACGCATACGCCGGTCAATACATGGTGGGTGTTGTCAGCTAAATCGTGCAACATACGGCGCGCATCGTCGAGATCTACAGGCTTGCCTAGCGCTTGCTTATGCAAACACACCATCGTGTCAGCAGCAATCAGTGGACGCTCTTGAACAGGGCTGGCAAAGGCTTTTTCTCGTGCCAAGCGGCACACCATCTGGCGCACGGACTCACCAGCTAATGCTTGTTCATCAGTATCTACAGGTAATGCCTCAACAGCCAAGCCCGCTGCCAACAACAATTGCAGACGACGGGGCGAGGCTGAAGCGAGTACCACTGAGGGTGTGCTCACGGTCAATTATTCGCGCAATAACTCAGTAATCGCTGTTTTAGCACGTGTGCGTTCATCCACTTGCTTCACAATCACCGCACAATACAAATTAGGGCCGCCTGATTTACCAGGCATAGAACCAGAAACAACGACAGAATACGGCGGCACTTCACCATAAAAAACTTCGCCTGTTTCGCGGTGAATAATGCGAGTGGATTGACCCAAGTACACGCCCATAGAGAGCACCGAACCCTCGCGTACAATTACGCCCTCGGCTACTTCTGCGCGTGCGCCGATGAAGCAGTTGTCTTCGATAATCACGGGTGAAGCCTGAATAGGCTCCAGCACACCACCAATGCCCACGCCGCCAGAAATATGACAATTGCGACCAATCTGTGCGCAAGAACCCACGGTTGCCCACGTATCAATCATCGTACCTTCATCTACATACGCGCCGATGTTGACATACGATGGCATCAATACCACTTTTGGAGCAATGAAAGAGCCTTTGCGAACTGTTGCAGGCGGTACGACACGAATGCCTGCTTTACAGAAATCGGACTCGCCCCAGCCTGAGAATTTAAGTGGGACTTTGTCGTAATAATTGGTATCACCACCGTGAATCACAGCGTTATCATGCAGTTTGAAATACATCAGCACCGCTTTTTTCAGCCATGCTTGGGTGTGCCACTGACCGTCTGCACCACGCTCTGCTACACGTACACCGCCATCATCGAGCAACTGCACTGCATGCTCAATGGCTTCGCGCCAGTCTGCCTGTACGGTGTGCATATCCCATGCTGTGCGTGCTTCCCATGCGCTGTCTATCACGTCTTGTAAATGATGCATGATTTCTCCCTTTGCCGATGAATCTAAAAAAATAAAAGACCGCCTAAGCTAGGAGACTGTCACAGAATGGCAATGGCAGAAGCTATTATTCGGACGATTTGTGTTAATCACATTTTTTCCGTTGCGTGCAATGGCAATAGCTGCTGCTACACTCCGCCGCAATATTTATCATACAGGGTGTTTTATCGGCACTGCTGTATGTGTTTTTTAATGATTGCAACGCTTGCGACTAGGAGACTGTCCGAAAACAGGAATCGTAGGGAAAACTGTCAAAAGGCAGTTTTCCACAGTAGATTTTTCTGTTTTCGGACAGCCTCCTAGCCGAGCGTTACTATGTGAGCATGGCTTGCAGCAATCAAAGTACGGAGGATCTATGCCTTGGAGTCAGAACAACGGCAACCAGAATAACCCTTGGGGTGATGGCAAGAAACGGCCTTCTGGTGGCAACAAGCAACAACCGCCTGATTTAGACGCGTTGATAAAACGATTGCAAGAACGTTTCGGCGGCATCTTTGGTGGCGGCGGTAATGGCGATGGTGGCGGCGAATTAAGCAAGGGCGCGACCATGGGCTTGCTGGCAGCGGGTTTTGTGCTGTGGATGGCATCTGGCTTTTACGTCATTGCCGCAGATGAAGAGGGCGTGGTGATGCGTTTTGGTCAGTATGCTTCAACCACAGGGCCTGGCATGAACTGGCATGCGCCGTTCCCTATCGAAAAAGTAGAAAAAATCGTAGTGACCCGCGTACAACGTTTGGAAGTGGGCTTTCGCGATATGGGTGAAGGTCGAGTGCGTAAAATCACTGCTGAATCACTGATGCTGACCCGTGATGAAAACATCGTCGACATCTCTTTTGTCGTGCAGTACAAGATTAAATCACCGAAAGATTATTTGTTTAATATTGATAGCACACATGCGATTAAAACGGTGCGTGATGCTGCTGAAGCGGCGATTCGTGAAGTCATTGGTCGCACCAATATTGATGATGTAATGACCAATAAAAAAGCCGAAGCTGAAGTGGAAACAGAGGAACTTATTCAGTCCACATTGGATGAATACAAGTCAGGCATCAGCATCGTCACAGTGAAACTGCAAGACGTGCAGCCGCCAGAACGCGTGATTAAAGAGTTCAAAGACGTAGCTTCTGCTCGTGAAGATAAAGAGCGTGCTAAGAACGAAGCGCAAACGTACGCTAATGACATTATCCCCAATGCACGTGGTGAAGCTAAGAAACGTGTGCTGGATGCTGAAGCGTATGGCAAAGAAGCTATTGACCGTGCTGAAGGTCAGGCCGATCGCTTTAATAACCTGCTCATGGCTTATAAGGAATCGCCCGTAGTCACGCGCAAACGTTTGTACATCGAAACGATGGAGAGTGTATTAGCCAAGGCAGACAAGGTTATTGTGGATGCTGCGGTAGCGAAAAATGTATTGCCCTACCTACCATTGGGTAAAACTGGCAAAGTTGAGGTTAAATAATGGGTATTAAATCTTCGATCTTTATCGCTGTTCTGGTATTTTTGGTCAGTACCAGTGCTTTTATTGTCGATCAGCGCGAACAAGCTTTGGTACTACAGTTTGGTAATCCCAAGGATGTAGTCAAAGACGCTGGATTGCATTTTAAATTCCCTTGGCAGTCGGTAACCTTGTTTGACAAGCGCTTGCTCGAAAGTGATGCCATGCCCAACGAAGTGATCACTAAAGATAAAAAAACCATCTTGGTGGATAATTACACCCGTTGGAAAATCGTTGATCCACTGTTGGTATATCAGGTAGCACGTACCCAAGAGGGCGTATCTTCACGGATGCAAGATGTGGTACGTGGTAAAGTGCGTGAAGTCTTGGGTCAACATACCCTGCATGAAATCGTCTCTGGTGGCGAAAAAGAGAACTTGCGCAAAGAGCTGATGTTATCCATTCGCGAACGCGCCGATAAAGCCGTACATGATTTGGGTGTTGAGGTGGTTGATGTACGCATTAAACGTGCTGACCTGCCGCCAGAAAACTCCAATGCTGTGTTCTCTCGTATGAAGGCAGAACGTCAACGTATTGCCCAGGAGTACCGTTCCGAAGGCGAAGAAGCAGCACGGGAAATTCGCGCTGTAGCAGAAAAGACAAGAAAGGTGCTGATTGCCGAAGCGTACCGGAATGCTGAAATGATTCGTGGTCGCGCCGATGCGAAAGTGACACGTATTTTTGCTGCTGTTCATCAGAAAGACCCTGAATTTTATGCCTTCACGCGTTCGCTAGAGGCTTACCGTAACTCGGTGGGTGAAGGAACACGGTTGGTGATTTCACCGAACTCTGAATTCTTTCGCTTTTTTAATCAGGCAGGCAAGTAAGCAGTGAAAATCTTGGTGGTTGAAGACGAAGAACGCGTCGCCTTATTCATTCAAAAAGGGCTGCGCGAAGAAGGCCATGCCGTAGACACCGCTGCTGATGGTGAAGACGGTGGCTTTTTAGCCGAGGTCAACGATTATGATCTCATCGTGTTGGACATTATGCTACCGAAGAAAAATGGCATCAGTGTCTGCCGTGAATTGCGTGACCGTGGCGTTAATACGCCCGTGTTGATGTTGACGGCGCGAGATAGCGTGGAAGATCGTGTGCGCGGTTTGGATGCAGGGGCTGATGACTACCTGGTCAAGCCCTTTGCCTTTGAAGAGCTGTTGGCACGCGTACGCGCATTATTGCGGCGGCAGTCTGATTCCAAAACACCGACGTTGGTTATCGGTGACTTGGAGCTGAACCCCATCAGCCGCAGTGTCACGCGCAACAGTAAAGGCATTCGTCTCACCACCAAAGAGTACGCCCTGCTCGAATACATGCTACGCAACCCTAACAAGGTGCTATCTCGCACCTTGATTGGTGAGCATGTGTGGGATATGAATTTTGATCCAGAAAGTAATGTAATTGATGTCTATGTCAGCCATCTACGCGCCAAGGTGGACAAAGGGCATGAAACAGCCCTCATTCACACCATGCGTGGTCAAGGCTACATGATCAGCACCGACACACCGCCGAATTAAGGGGAAATAAGGACACGCTCATCGTGATTGTTAGGCGCATGTGGTTAGCCATGCGTTTGGCGAGGTGTCCCTACTCTCCTTGAGGCAAAAACGAATGTGGTGGGCCAGATGATAAGCCAGCAGCGTGATCCACAAATGTCCTTCCTCTCCAATCGGTGATATACAGCTTCTAAATCAGTTAGCATGGTGTGCGCCAAAGTTGGGGGCTTTCCTGTCCATCATGTTGCAGGCTCGCTGGCATTACCCGCAAACATCTTGCTGTTACGCGGAAACCCGCTGCTATCAAGCACTAAACCGAGCGTAACCAACGGGCAATCGCTGCGCTTTTCTTTGGATCGACCACGTTTCGCCTCGGCGTTCTCCTTGGCAGCACCCAAATTTAACAAAGCCCGCTGCTTTACCTTATTGCCAATTCGTGTCTTACCCACCAAACGGTAAGTCTGCTAGGTAGAGAAGTCTTTTTTACTGCGCCATGGTTGCTTAGCACATATTTTAATGCGATTGGCCTAGGCTAAATCATCGTAATGATTGCGTGGTCGTATTGCCACGCTATTATCCTGAATGATTAATAAGTCGTCGTGATTATTGCGTGGTAGGCGCAGAAGAGCGCAACAGTATTTGTGAGGAATTCAGACTATTACCTTGGGTTGAAAAACAAAATGATAGAGGTGAAGTTTGC
>JAUZQP010000130.1 GCA_030950965.1 Mariprofundaceae bacterium | reverse complement strand
TTTATATGTGAACAAGAGAGGCGACGGATGAACTGTATAATACCATCGTTATTATTTGGTTTAATGATGATGCTATCGAGTACGTTACAAGCAGAGCCCTTTTCTTTGGCTAACGAAGGCTTGGTGTTAGAGCCTGCGATGCAAGATTTGGGTAAGGTAAAAGAGGGTGAGCATCTGTTTGCCTCGTTGTTGGTGCGCAATAACTCGACAAGGATGGCGCAAATTGTTGATGTCCAAGCGTCTTGTGGTTGTACTAAAGCTGTGCCTGCGCAACGCATATTGGCTCCTGGTGAGTTTACGACGATCAATATCGAAGTGGATACCACAGGTAAAACAGGCAAGGTTAAAAAGAATGTGGTGGTGACCGATCAGGCGGGGCGGCAAGCGACAGCGTGGATGACTTTGACGGTGTTGGAGCCAGACCCGCACAACAGCACGATGCCACGCCATACTATTTTTGATGGTGAATGCGCCCGTTGCCACGTTGCTCCCGCGCAAGGCAAGGTGACGGGGAAGGCTATTTATGGTGCGGTTTGTGTGATGTGTCATGGTAATCATGCCCAAGGAGACTATGCACCAGACTTAACGAAGCTTGATGACGCTGATGCTTTGTTTGCGATGATTTCAGAGGGTGTTGATCCGCGACACATGCCTGGGTTTTTGAAAGAAAATGGCGGTCCGTTGACTGAAAAACAGATACATGCGCTGGTCAAATGGCTGCTATCGCTGGACTAGCTGGCGTTTTGCCGTTATAAATCGCATTCATGAAAGAAATAATCATTGCACCATCGATTTTATCAGCAGACTTTTCCAATTTGGAAAAAGAGATTCGCGCCATTGATGACGGCGGTTGCGACTGGGTTCATGTAGATGTCATGGACGGTCAGTTCGTACCCCCCATCACCATTGGTGATAATATCGTCAAGGCGATTCGTCCACATACCGCTAAGGTGATGGATGTTCACTTGATGGTTCAAAATCCTGATCGTCAGGTTGAAGCTTTTGCTAAGGCTGGAGCGGATATTATTACCGTTCATCAGGAAGCTTGCATTCATTTGGAACGCACGCTGCAATCCATTCGTGAGGCTGGTTGCAAGGCAGGCGTAAGCTTGAATCCTGGCACACCCGTATCTACACTGGCTAGTGTTATGCACTGTGTGGACTTGGTGTTGTTGATGAGCGTCAATCCTGGTTATGGTGGACAATCGTACATCCATGCCGTGACGGATAAAATTGCACAAGCACGCCGTATGCTTGACGATGCGGGTAGTTCCGCGTGGTTGGAAGTAGATGGTGGCGTGAATGCCACAACAATTGCTGAAGTTGTAGGCGCAGGCGCGACCGCTGTTGTGGCGGGTTCTGCTGTTTACAATAAGCCTGATTATGCTGCTGCCATGGCAGAGCTAAGAACACTCGCTGCTTCGGCTTAATTCGCATAGTGGCATTTGACCCTTACCTGTGTGTGCAGGTTAAATGCCATGGTTCATTGTTTGCTGATGAATATGTTGGGAGCCCCTGATTGCTCAGGGGTTCGATGGGAATATTTTAAAAAAAGGGGGGAGCTCTATGTCTGAACAAGTCGATCAATCGAAACGTAATATGCTGTTTGGTGCTGCTGGCTTACTCGGTGGTGTCGCTGCGTTAGCTGCGGCTGTGCCGTTTGTGGGTAGTATGTTGCCAGCAGCTGACACTCTGGCTGCATCTAAAACGGAATTTGATGTTGGTACTGTGGAATCAGGTCAATTAGTGGTGATTCAATGGCAAGGTAAACCAGTATTCGTGGTGAATCGTACCAAAGAGCTGTTAGCTCAGATCGATGGCCATGATGAGATGCTGAAAGATCCTGAATCTAGAGAAATTGAAGCAGTATCAGCAGCATGGATGACGGATGAAAATCGTAAATACCGTGCCATCAAACCAGAATATTTAGTTGTGGTAGCCAGTTGTACACATTTAGGATGCATTCCTATGTATAAAGCTACAAAAGGGCGTAAAGACTGGGGCGACTCTGTACCAGAAGACTGGCCAGGTGGTTGGCATTGCCCTTGTCATGGTTCTTTGTATGATATTTCAGCGCGTGTCATCAATGACTCGCCTGCGCCGCACAATCTGCATTTGATGCCGTATAAATACACGGGCGAAACCTCCGTGGTAATCGGTTAGGCGAAGGGGAGGAATACGTGTTAAACTCAATTATGAAAACCAAGTTATTCGCTTGGGTTGATCAACGAACAGGTGCTGATGCGATTATTAAATCGCAGCTAACTGAGTACGCTGTACCCAAAAATCTGAATTATATGTGGAACTTTGGCTCCTTGGCCTTGTTGGTTCTCGTGCTTCAGATTCTTACAGGCATTTTTCTTGCTATGTATTATAAGCCGAGTGCGGCATTTACATCGGGCGGTTATACGGTCGCTTTTGATTCGGTTGAACGCATTATGCGTGATGTGAACTTTGGCTGGCTTATTCGCTATATGCATGCGGTAGGGGCTTCTGCCTTTTTCTTCGTCGTGTATATGCATATTGGTCGCGGCTTGTACTACGGTTCTTATAAAGGACCGCGTGAGCTGTTGTGGATTATCGGTGTGGTGATCTTGCTGATTATGCAGGGTGCAGCATTCTTTGGTTACCTGTTACCTTGGGGGCAGATGTCCTTCTGGGGTGCCACCGTTATTACCAACTTGTTTGGTGCTTTGCCTGTGATTGGCGAGTACTTGCAACAAGTGTTGCGTGGTGGCTTTGCTGTAGGTGATCCTACCTTGAATCGCTTCTTCTCGTTGCATTATCTGTTCCCATTGTTGTTAGCAGCGATTGTTGGTGGTCACGTTCATGCCTTGCATGTGGTGCATTCTAATAATCCTGAAGGGATTGATGTTCATAACGCTGAAGAAAAGATTAACTTTCACCCTTACTACACAGTGAAAGATGCTTTCGGCGTGGGTGTGTTTTTGTTATTCTATTGCTATATTGTATTTTTCAACCCTCAGATGGGCGGATTCTTTATCGAAGTAGATAACTATGTTCCTGCGAATAATTTGCAAACACCACCGCATATTGCACCAGTATGGTATTTGACACCGTGGTACACGATTTTGCGCTCCTTCCCAGATAAATTGCTGGGTGTGGTTGCTATGGGTGCTTCATTGGGTATCTTATTCTTGCTACCGTTCTTAGATCGCTCGAAAGTGCGCTCTTCACGGTATCGTCCAATTTTCCGCCAAATGGTTGTATTGTTCTTTGTCACAGTGATCATTCTTGGTTATTGCGGTCATTCTGCACCAACGCCAACATTGAAGTTGGTAGGGCAGATTGCCACGGCATATTACTTTGCCTTCTTTATCTTGTTGCTGTTTTTGCCCAAGTTTGAGAAGACCAAACCATTGCCAGATCATATTTAAGGGGGGAAGATTCGTATGAAATGGATGAAAGTATTTCTGGCAGCCATGGCAGTACCAGCAATGTTGTTTGCTTCAGGTACAGCATTCGCTAATGAAGGCGGTGTTGCACTCAAGCCTGTTGAAGTAGATCCTGCAGATCAGGCGCAAATTCGCCGTGGTTTAACGGTGTTTACTGAAGTGTGCATGGGTTGTCATTCGGCAAAATATGTAACGTATAAAGGGCTTATTGATTATCCTGAGATTGCGATTACTCGTGAACAGGCTGATGAACTGCGTGGTGATAAACCATTAGCAGCAGGGATGATTACAGATCTTTCACCAGAAGATGCCACGGTGTCTTACGGTAAAGTGCCACCTGACTTATCATTAATTACCTCTGCCCGTCGAGGTGGGGCGAAGTATGTGTACTCAATCTTAACAGGTTTTGAACATGATCCTCACGGTAAGGTTCCTGATGGAAACTTTAACGAGTATTTCCCAGGTCATCGTATTGCCATGCCTGACCCCTTGGGTTGGTTGGATCATGACAAAAGTGACGAAGCTGAGTTGCTGCAACAAGCACAAGATGTATCGGCATTCTTAACCTTTATTAGTGACCCTCATCAAAATGAGCGTCGTCATATTGGTATGTTTGTGATGGGTTTCTTGCTCTTGTTGACGCTGGTTCTGTACCTGCTGAAACGTGAAGTTTGGAAAGATGTAAAGCATTGATCCGATAATTAAAGGAAAAAGCCCGCATCTGCGGGCTTTTTTTTATCCTTTGATTGTGATGTAGATTCCAGAAAAGTGTGGTTCTAGTTAGAGTATGCGGTTCATCTTTATGGTGCGTTAAGGCAACTCCCAATAAATAATCTACCAAGCTCGCTTGTCTTTTTGCCCAGCATCGGCGTTGCAAAAAAAGCTTACATAGCGAGCCATGCTTACTTTTTTCGCCTTTCCGCTTAAGACGGTACAAAAAGAGAGCTGCAACGGTGAGGCGTAGGGTGCGCTTGCGCACCACACGGCGGTACAACTCCATGCAGAGGTGTGATAAATGAACAAGTGTATGGGGTTCTACAACGCAATGTATCCTGCCTAAATCCTAGAGTAAGTTTATTTTGAAAAGATATAACCAACTGATTGATTAAGGAAGTTATATTTTTACATGTCGTATTTATCCGGGAATTTAGGCCAGATACGGTTTGATATTGATCCTGAATCATTACATGAGCAATGCCATAAGAACAGTGAAGCGTAGGTTGGGTAGAGCGAAGCGAAACCCAACAGAACCCCGCTCAACCATTCAAACCATTGCCATGATCAACA
>JAUZQP010000013.1 GCA_030950965.1 Mariprofundaceae bacterium | reverse complement strand
GGGTAGAGCGAAGCGAAACCCAACACAACCACGGAACCCGAAAATGCCACGGAACCCAACAAAGCCACGCCCCCCCATACACACAATACACGAATAACATACATCATTGATTTAAACGGCGTTGTGTTGATCATGGCAATGGTTTGAATGGTTGAGTGGGGTTATGTTGGGTTTCGCTTCGCTCTACCCAACCTACGCTTCACTGTTCTTATGGCATTGCTCATGTAATGATTCTTCTGGTTCCCATGCTCTGCGTGGGAATCCATACCAGCCTATCATTCCGCCACTGTGTATGCATGACCACGCAGGAGCGAGGGGCAACCGTGTGGCGAAACCTATGGCTCGCCCGATTCCTCTTTGGTAATGTTTTGCTGTCACAAGCGACCGTTCGTAACCGCAGAAGCAGAAAGTCCACGCTGCATAACAAAGGAGCTACTGGCAAACATCACGAGCGGCGATTTGCAGCCCCACTTCGGCCCATTTCCGAGTCAAAACTCGATCCATGGAACCACCATGCATCGCGTTCTTCCTCGAAAATGAACGCGAAGTGGGATTGCAACTCATCCACCCAGATTTTTGCAAGTGGCTCCAAGGAAGCTTTATTGATGCACCATGAACCATACACCTTAGGCGATGTAACGTTAAGCAAACCCTGCTGCGAGCCTGTGCCACATCTACAAGTGCGCGATTTGTCGCTGGCTTATGGCGCGCATACGGTGTTAGATCGTGTATCGCTGGATATTTATAAAGGCTGTATCACCGCCTTGATTGGCCCTTCGGGCTGCGGCAAAACGAGCTTTTTATCTTCTTTGAACCGTATGTTGGATTTACTGCCTGCAGCGCGCATGGAAGGTACAATCACCTTGGATGGCAAAGATATTTACCATCGTGAGCAAGATGTGTTACGCCTGCGTCAGCGTGTCGGGATGATCTTTCAACGCCCCAACCCCTTCCCTTTATCCATTCGACGTAATTTGGAATTACCGCTGCGCGAATACGGCATCCGCGATCGTCGCTTATTACAACAAAAAATAGAGACGGCATTGCACGATGTCGGGCTCTGGGATGAGGTTAAAGATCGTCTCAACACATCGGCATTGGCATTGTCGGGCGGTCAGCAACAACGTTTATGTATTGCGCGAGCCTTGGTGTTGGAGCCAGAGATTTTATTGATGGATGAGCCGTGCAGCGCGCTAGACCCTATTGCTTCGGGCGTGGTTGAAGCCTTGATTCAACGCTTACGCGGTCGTTACACGGTGGTGATTGTCACCCACAACTTGGCACAAGCACGCCGCGTTGCCAATTATGCTGCGTTTTTTTGGATGACAGCACAAGTCGGAACGCTGATTGAATTCGGTCAATGTGCGCGCTTGTTTGAACAACCGAGCCATCCGCTGACGCTCGCTTATGTCAATGGCACGCAAGGGTGAATGTGAACGGACAGCCTAGGAGGCTGTCCGATAATAGAAAAACCTACTGCGGAAACGCTGGACTTGGACAGGTTCGCTCATGATTTTCGTTAAATACGGGGAGTATATGTCTCAAATCATAAGAAAACCTGCCTCAAACCAACATTCCCTCGCTACGGTTCCTATTCTCGGACAGCCTCCTAGCCTTTGGCTTTTGACAGCATTCGCACTGATTGCTTTTGCTGCCAATTCGGTATTTTGCCGTTTAGCTTTAGCCGATGGCAATATGGATGCGACGACTTTCACTGTCGTTCGTCTGTTGTCGGCAGCGGTGGTACTCAGCATCATCGGGCTCCACCAACAAGGGCGCACAGTGCTGGCGTACGGAAGCTGGCAAGCGGCAGCCTGTTTGTTTGTCTATGCCGCAGCATTTTCTTATGCCTATGTCAGTTTAGCGACCGCAACAGGCGCACTCATCCTCTTTGCGGCAGTACAGTTTACCATGATTGCCGTAGCGATATGGCGCGGTCAGCATGTACAACGTTGGGAATGGGCAGGTTTACTGCTCGCGGCGACGGGTTTTGTGTGGTTGACTCTACCCAGTGCATCCGCCCCATCATTGGCTGGTTTATTACTCATGAGTATATCTGGTGTGGCATGGGGGGCGTACACCCTGCTAGGGCATCAATCGACCCATGCCGTATTGGACACCGCAGGTAACTTCATCCGCACTATCCCTGCCGTCGTCATACTTGCCGTGTTGACCTTACCCTCCATGCACTGGTCGCATGCAGCCTTGGGGTGGGCCATCGCCTCGGGCACGTTGGCTTCCGCAATCGGTTATGTGCTATGGTATCAAGCTTTACGCCACCTCAGCACTCCCCGCGCTGCTGTATTGCAATTACTGGTTCCCGTCATCGCTGCTGCTGGGGGTGTCATGATTGGCGAACTTATTACCGTTGATTTAATGATCGCCAGCAGCTTAATTCTTGGCGGTGTATGGTTGGTGATTGCAGCGCGATAGTCAGAGTATGCAACACAGCCTAAAAATAACGGGCTTTTCTAACCTGAATTCGTATCATAAGGGAAGCCGCACAGGAAATGGAGCATGTCCTCAAAGCATTCACCGCTGAATACTAAGTAGTTGCACAAAAGTTTTTTGACAGTTCTAGCTTGTCTATTCGCACGATATTCTTCGTTATGAAAGACGTTAGATATTAATAATATGCGCCGTTTTCTTGCCTTGAATATCACGAAATCTTCGGCGCAA
>JAUZQP010000129.1 GCA_030950965.1 Mariprofundaceae bacterium | reverse complement strand
CAAGGCTTGAAAAGTTGACTTTTTGCTGATTAAACGTGGTGTTTAAGCAAACTGATTGATGATGTTGGTCCTCCCTTTTAAAACGGTACAAAACAACCCGTCATTCCCGCCTTCGCGGGAATGACGGGTTTCTTGAGTGTTTCAAAGTTGTACCGACTTAAAAGGGAATCCTGATGTTGGAGTGATTTAGTTCAGGACGAGTATTGAGGAGGTAATTAAAGTATGAATCTTACAGAAGAGGGAGCCAGACGATTGGCAACTTTAATGACCGTCATGGATACCTGCAAACTCAGAGGTCAGAATTTAAGGGGGCTCATTCAAAAAGTACTGGCAACCCCGCCAGATGAGATACTTCCATTGATCAAATCAATTCTCAATCCACCAGACCCAACAGCTGAGACTGTGGTTTTAGCCGAGGCTGCTTAACTCTTACGATTTATGAACCACTCAGGTTAGGGCTGCGGGAAAATTAAACATCCATTTTTACTCGTCGATGAATTCAGCTTCATCGTTGCAAAAGGTGCTACATATCGAAGGAAATGAATCACATTTTACGCCTTGAACCTGAATCCATACCCGTCGTATAAATGGGGTGCTTCATATTTTTCGCAGTCCTTACTTGCCTTCACGGTGCTGGCTTTTATGCTATGGCGCATGCGATTAAGCCGTTTATTCAGAGATCACCATGTACAACATGAAATGCGAACCCATGGCCGTAAAAACGGTTTTGTTACTAAGGGGCAGGAGCAGCGTTTAGCACGCTGGCTGCCAAAAATAGGACTGATGGCAGAACAGACGCTGAGCGATTGTGGATTTTCTTCCGCTGCACCCATCGTGATGGAGATTGGCTTTGGTAATGGTGACTTCTTGGTTCACCTTGCAGAAATCGAGCCTGAATGGCAATTGCTGGGCGTGGAAATCTACCTGCCCGGTGTGGCTAAGGCGGTGGGGCGTTTGGAAGATGCAGGCGTGATTTCGCGCTGTCGTATCTCACAGTTACCCGCGCAGATGGTGCTGGGTCGCCAAGTGGCTGAACAGCAGTTAGATGGGTTGTACATCAATCACCCTGATCCTTGGCCGAAGGTGCGCCATCATAAACGCCGTTTGATTCAAAAAGATTTTGCAGCTTTGCTGGTGTCCCGCTTGAAAGTGGGGGGCTTTATCCGTCTTGCCAGTGATAAGCCTGATCTTGCTGAGTGGATGCGTGATATTTTGGATCAAACAGTGGGACTGCGTAACGTGGCAGGAGTCGGTGGTTTTGTGCCGCGCGGCGATGATCGTCCGTTTACCAAGTTTGAGCAGCGCGGTATCAAAGAGGGGCGTGACAGTCAATTCCTCCACTATGTGCGTGAAGCGTAAGTTCCTGCCATGACGCACCACTCCTATCAACATCAGGGCTTTGAGGTGCTGCAACTGCCTGTGCTACGCGATAACTATACCTATGTGGTGTTGCCGAATGATAGTGATCGTGCGTGGGTGATTGACCCTGCTGATGCCTCGGCTGTGATTACTTGTTGTACGGCGCATGAGCGTAGTGTTAGCCATGTATGGAATACCCATCATCATTGGGATCATACCGATGGCAATGAAGGTTTGATACGCCACTATCATTGCGCGGTGTTGGCAGCAGCGAGCGAGCAGGCGCGCATTGATGGGATAAGCCATGGGCTGCGCGACCATGAGGTCGTTGCGTTGGATGGTCTGTCGGTGCAAGTACTGGCTGTGCCTGGGCATACCGATGGGCATCTAGCCTTTGTGATGGACGATGCGATTTTTTGCGGTGATGTGCTGTTTTCTGCTGGTTGCGGTCGTGTTTTTGAAGGGACGATGGAACAAATGTGGCAATCCTTGCAGCGGCTGGCTGCGTTGCCTGTAGGTCATCGCGTCTATTGTGCCCATGAATATACGCTGATGAATCTTGATTTTGCCTGTACCGTGGCAGATACACTTCCCGATGAAGACTACCGCCAACGCTGTCACCAGCGGCGTGACATGGTGCATCAATGGCGGCAAGAGGGTCGCCCCAGTGTGCCCTCTACTGTGGCGGATGAGCGGGCAGTGAACCCTTTTCTGCAACCGTTGTGGCGTGAGTTTGTTGTCGCTTACGCGATTCGATGGGGCTGTAATCCATTTGCTATGGATGTATTTACTCACTTGCGAGCATGGCGTAATCGTTTTGTCGCTGACCAATAAGCAGCTTCCCCTTGTTTGGGTGCTACCTGCACCAGCTAAGGTGAATCTACACCTGTGGGTGACGGGCGTGCTGGCGGATGGTCGTCATACTTTGGATACCAGTTTTGCCTACGTTGCGCTGTATGACACGGTGCATGTTGAGCCTGCCTCAGTATTGTGCGTGCGCTGTTCCACTCCCTCGCTCAATGGCGAAAACAATTTGGTCTATCGGGTGTTAGATGCGTTGCGCCAGCGGTATGATGTGTCCGATGGCTTGGATGTGTATATTGATAAGAAGATCCCTGCTGAGGCAGGATTAGGTGGCGGCTCTTCGGATGCAGCCACTGCGATCATGGCAGCGTGTCGTTTGTGGCATATTCACGCGAGTATGGCTGAGTTGATTGCATTTGCTACGCCTTGGGGGGCTGATATTCCTTGCTTCTTGTTTGCACAAAGCAGCCGTGCCAGTGGGGTAGGGGAGTGCTTGCAACCCTTGCATCAAGCCTTGCCTGAAGGGATCATCTGCCTTGCACGCCCTGGTGGTGGTGTATCGACGGGAGCTGTGTTTCAAGCCTTCGATCAAGATTGCGTGTTGACGCAGGAGGTGCCGCTAGTTAGTGTGCGCGCCGCTTCGCAGCAGGGATTACCCATCGGGGAAAACATGCTGCAAGCCAGTGCAGAGCGTTTGCTGCCTGCATTGTCCGTGTTGCTTAGACGCATGCGGGAACACTCAGACTATGTTTGGATGAGTGGTAGTGGTTCATCTTGTATTGCCTTATGTGCCAATCAAGAATCCGCTCAACAACTGGTTAACGATGTGACTGAACATGCGTTAGCCGATTGGACGTGGTGTACACGTTGGTTGAATCATCATCCTTTACGATATTGGATGAATAACAACCACCAACACCGTCCGAATAATGGGGCGTAGCCAAGTGGTAAGGCAACGGGTTTTGATCCCGTCATGCGTAGGTTCGAACCCTGCCGCCCCAGCCAATTTATATTTTCCGGAGCCACTGCCTTGTTTACAGGCATTACAACCAAGCGAAACAACGCCAGTGGCTCGATCACTGGCATGCTTTCTCATGCTTGATTCCGTGAACGCTCCTCTCTTTTTTCTTTTATCCCATCTCTGCCAGGGTAACGCCCGTGTTATCCCAAAGGAAGTTTTATGCCTATTAGCCTGAAAATGCGCTTGTTTTCCGGCACGTCCAATATTCCCTTAAGTACTTCGATTGTGGATAACATCGGTATGCCCATGGGGAATATGAATATTCAGCGTTTTGCCGACGGTGAAATTTACCTGCAATATATGGAGTCCATTCGTGGTCTAGACATTTTCTTTGTCCAAAGCACATGCAAGCCGACCAATTCGAACCTGATGGAAGTATTGATTGCGATGGATGCAGCCAAACGTGCCTCGGCGCGTCATATTTGTGCTGTGATTCCTTACTTTGGTTACGCCAGACAAGATCGTAAATCCGCTAGTCGCACGCCTATTTCTGCCAAGTTGGTGGCTGATTTGCTACAAGCAGCAGGTGCAACACGCGTGCTTACTATGGATTTGCATGCCACGCAGATCCAAGGTTTTTTCGATATTCCTGTCGATAATATTTTTGCCACGTCATTGTTTGTTGCCGATATTCGCACCGTCAATGAGCATAATCCACAAGAGCTTATGGTGGTTTCTCCCGATGTGGGCGGTGTAGTGCGTTCGCGTGCCTTAGCCAAACCCTTGGGTGTAGATATTGCCATTGTCGATAAACGCCGACCCGCCCCCAATGTTGCCAAGGTGATGAATATCGTTGGTGATGTGAGGGGGCGTCATTGTATTATGGTGGATGACATCGTGGATACCGCAGGAACCTTGTGCAACGCCGCTCAAGCGTTGATGGATCATGGCGCAAGCAAGGTTAGTGCCTACGTAACGCATGGCGTATTATCAGGCCCAGCGGTGGAAAATATCAGTAAATCTGCGTTGAGTGAGTTGGTGATTACTGACAGTATCAAGCAACCCGAACCTGTGATGGCTTGCGAAAAAATCCGCCAATTGTCTATAGCCCCCATGTTAGCCGATGCGATCAGCCGTATTTCAAATGACCGTTCGATCAGCAGCCTGTACACCATTTGATAGGCTCCCATGAACAACAACCTTACGTATAGCATTCCATTCTTTTTTAAAGGGAAGCTCTTTACACCTATAGCCTCGCTTGATTTAAATGCGTGTATGGAGGTGGGTAGTGTGCTACCCTGTTTGTACCAATATATTGCCGATGCGAATCAGATCAGTATGTATTCACATGAGTATGATGTGATGATGATGGGGAAGTTGGATGTCATTTCGACCGAAGGGTTTGTCGCTGAATATATCAATAACGAAGGTTTAGATAGCGAAGCGTTCCAAGTGCGTTGGCATGCCGAGAAGCTTCATCAAAAGATGGCAGATATTGCTCTGCAATACATGGACATCAGTAAGCTGGAAGATGCTGAAGGTTTGAGAGCCGCCCTGCTAGCAGCCTATCAATTAGGACGTTCCTGTTGAACATGGAAAATTAGAGAAATAAAAAAGGAAAAAAGGAGGCTCGCGAGAGCCTCCTTTTTTTTGTTTTTGGTGCATGCTATTTGGGTGGGTGTTGCATGCACCAAAACTGTGTCGTGGGTTACCTTAGGTTTCCGTAGACGATTACTTCTTGGTCGATGCAAACTCGGGGTAAGCTTCTAGCCCACATTCGCTGACATCTAGACCTTCGTATTCTTCCTCTTCGCTGACGCGAATACCGACAATTTTTTTGATTGTAAACCATACCACGAAACTGGTGGTGAATACCCAAGCGAAAATCACACCAATGCCCAATAGTTGACTGCTAAGATGAGCCGTAGGGTCACTCAGACAAACTGCTAACAAGCCCCAGATACCACATACACCATGAACGGAAATCGCACCAACGGGATCATCTAATTTGAAGGTGCGATCTATTGTTACAATGGAAGCAACCACAATCATGCCACCGATACCACCAATTAAGGTAGCCAGTTCTGGCGATGGTGTGAGCGGTTGCGCGGTGATCGATACCAAGCCAGCTAACGCACCATTCAATGCCATTGTCAGATCAGCTTTACCGAACCATAAACGTGCTACAATCAATGCTGCAATCGCGCCGCCTGCTGCAGCCATGTTGGTGTTAACGAAGACCATCGCAACGGAGTTAGCTTCGGAAATGTCGGATACTTTCAGTTCCGAACCACCATTGAAGCCGAACCAGCCCAACCACAGGATGAATGTTCCCAATGTTGCCATCGGCATGTTGGAGCCTGGTATAGCGTGAACTTCGCCGTTTTTGCCATATTTTCCTTTGCGTGCACCTAATAGTAAAACCGCTGCTAAAGCTGCTGCTGCACCGCACATGTGGACTACACCCGAACCTGCAAAGTCGACAAATCCCTGCGCATCAAGGAAGCCGCCACCCCATTTCCACATACCTTGAACAGGGTAAATAAAGCCTGTCATCACAACAGCGAAAGCAAAGAATGACCAGAGCTTCATGCGTTCGGCAATAGCGCCAGAGATAATAGACATGGCGGTTGCCACAAATACGACTTGGAAGAAAAAATCAGCCATCTTAGAGTAATAGGGTGCGCCATCGCCACCAGCGAGTACAGCCTTGGGATCGTTATCAGGACCTAGACCAAAACTCAAATCAGGGAGCCAATGGGGGTCAGCCGTGCCGTACATGATGTTGTAACCAACAAACATATACATGACGCAAGAAATAGCATACAGCACGATGTTTTTGGTGAGAATCTCAGCCGTGTTCTTGGAGCGAACCAGGCCACCTTCGAGCATGGAAAAGCCTGCTGCCATCCACATGACGAAGGCACCCATGACAAGGAAATAGAAGGTGTCTAAGGCGTACTTAGTTTGTAAAATATCCGATGATAAAGCTTCCATGATACTACTCCTTAATGCGCATGGATTTTTGCCACGCTGTGTGATGAAACATCTTTGCACAGCGCGTCAAAAAGCGATGCGCATTTATTGTTTGGGTCACATGTTCCATGTTAATGTAACGCTTCGTTGTCTTCTTCGCCCGTGCGGATACGGATGACCCGTTCCACATCGCTGACAAAGATTTTGCCATCACCCACCTTGCCGCTGCGCGCAGCTACGGTGATAGCTTCTATCACGCTGTCCACCTGATCGGCGGAAACCACTGTCGTAATTTCTGTTTTTGGAACAAAATCGACGCTGTATTCTGCGCCACGGTACAGTTCGGTATGACCTTTCTGGCGACCGTAACCGCGCACTTCGGTGATGGTTAGCCCCGTAACACCTTGCTCTGTTAGGGCATCTTTCACGTCATCGAGCTTAAAAGGCTTGATGACTGCGGTAATCTTTTTCATAGTGCTGCTCCCTTGAGTTGCTTGTTTCTGATTTGAGGGTAGGGGCGGATTTCTTGCCGGGCATCCGCCCCTTTTTTTAAAGGTGCTTAGTAAGTAAAGTTGACGCTGGCGACAAATTCGTTTTGAACGGTTGCACCATAAATACTGCGGTTGCCTGCGGTATCTTTACTTGCCACAGGAAGGGTGAGTGTGAGCGATGGTGTCATGGTTGTTGCACCAAGATCGACATCTTTGCTACCACCTAAGGTTACGACGCTTGTGCCGCTTTTAAATGATGTTGCAACGGGGCGGTTCACGATGTCTTTTTTCCACTTGGCATAAGAGACGGTGCCAGACAGATCGAATCCACCAACAGATCCTCCCGCTGATAAATCAACCCACGTATCACCGCTCAAATAAGCCTTGTTGAAGCTGTCTTTTAGGTTGTAGTAAGCGGTTAAAGAGACAGGGCCATAGGACAAGCCCATATAAACTTCTGGGAAGTTGGATGCTGCGTCATACAGATAGGTGTAGCCAATCGCCCCCAGTGAATAACCTACGCCGCTGTCGCCGAAGCTGCTGGAATAATCCACAGTCCAGTCAAATTCTACCACATCGCGACCGCCAAACTGCGGTGCAGTTGATGGGTAAGCATTGGAAAACCATACCGAAGCAGAAACATCGCCAACCCCTACGCCAAGATCGCCTTGTATTGCAGTTTTGCCGTTGGTTTGGGTTACACCACGCCATACATATTGACTGGCAATGCCGATGTCGCCACTCACGGCTAAACCAGCGTCTTGCGCTTCGGCAGCCGTAGCTGCCCCCATGCCTAACAGCATAGTACCAGACAATAAAAGAGATAAGGGAAGTTTTTTCATAAGACGCTCCTAATGATGGTGTACTCCAAGGGTATGTTGTACTTGATGACCATTAGCAATGAGCGTGCCAATATTGAATAGGCTATGAAGATAGCGTATAAGTTACTGGAAAATATAGGGTAATATATTATTTAACGTGGTTGGTGTGTTGCATCTGGGATGGCAGGCGTGCCTAATTTATAGATTCGCTATGGTTATAATTTAGGCAAATTTAGTGGTCAGTGATGCAGGGAATGAATCAAAAACCACCCTTCCACCACGGGATGGTAGGTTTTTCCAATACGGTGAAAGACATATCGACCGTATGCGTGCCAGCATTACTGTTGATGGTGATGCGGTTTTCATAACGACCTGGTGCTAGGTTTACGGTATCCACGGTAAGCTGAATGATGGTGGACTTTCCTTCAAAATCAAACGTGTCGATCATCACACCTTCACTAAAGCTTTGCAGATCAATACTGCCATATAGGTAACCTTGCCCTGTACCGAAAATATGTAGTGGTCTGGTTTTAACCTCGCTATGCTGCAGATTCCCTAACTTTAAAAACTCAGGTTGTACAATCATACGTGGTCTGGGGAGATCAGGGTTCATGAGGCGTAAAAAGGTATCCAATAGGAGGGGGCTGCTGATGGTGGAATCGAGCAATAGTTGATCCATCTCACCCGAGTCTTGAATCTTCGCACTGCCTTGCAACCAAGCCGTGATCCAACCTGCTTCAAGGTAGGCGATACCTTTTTGCCAGCATGCTTCGTCTTGAATGATGTAACGCGCCAAGGTATCGCTCTGGAAAAAGTTTTGACCATCAAAAGGGAAGGGGAGGCTGGGGCAAAAGTGCCACAATACGCAATAGGCGCCAATGTTTTGTTGCTGCCAGTATTGCATACGTACGCGGCGCAAAAACTTAAGGTGCGGTTCGCTGGCGGTTGACCATACGGTTTGCAACCACGCTTCTAAACGTTGCGAAAATATAAGTTTTGCCAGTGGCGCAATGATTTTTTTACCGTGTTTACGGAATAGCTGCATGAACGCTTCTGGCTCGCCAATCGCCCCCAATGAACCAATGTGCAACGGCAGTGCGGGTTGTAAAAGGTAACGTAAGGTGAATAACGAGAGCGCGGTTTGATGCCCGTTTTCTTTGTGTAAACGTTCTAGTTTGGCTAATAATTCATTACTTTTTTCACCCGCATGTTGCCCCGCCTCCAGCCATGCCATGATGGCTTTGTTGTTCCATGCTTGGCTCACCGCATGGCTAGGACGTTCAAGCACACGAAACAAATCACCTAGGTTTTTAATGCAGTGCTTGCCGATAAGTAGGGGAGCTTTCGGGTCAAGAATAAACGGCAATTTGGCTAAGGCGAGTTGGGATTGGCTATGTGCTAGCACTTCCAGCTCTGCTACCGCTTGTGCTTGCTTGGGATCAAAGTAATCAAACAACCAGCGTTGAATATCGCCGCGTAATAAATGTTGCAAGGCATCCATATCGTTCAAACGGACAGCTAATTCTGCGGGCGTGGTTGCTTCTGGTAAAGCGGGGTAGGGTTTTTTACCATCGTTGAGCATCACAGGTGCAGGCGCGAGTCTTACCACTTCGCCGTGCAACCAACCCATTGCTTCGCGGTAGCCCCAACGTTCTTCTGTTTGGTAATGGGTTAGCCCTGCAATCAGCGTTTGGAAAGGGTCGGATAATGATGCTGGAATGGGTATTTCAGCTCGTAAATGCGCCACTAAAATATCGTTGTTGTTCATACCATAAAAGGGTGTGCGTCCGCGTAGCAAGTGCAACAGGGTAATACCAAGAGCATAATAGTCGGTCATGGATCCGATTTCGTGGTGGTTTAATAACTCTGGCGAAGCGTAATCTAAGGTTAAACAGGTCGCCGTTTGGGTCAGGCGAACGGATTCTTCAGCAAGATCCAAATACGAGCTGATACCGAAATCCCCCAACATGATGCGCTGGTGTGCTTGGTCGGCGAAAAATAGATTGCCTGGCTTGATGTCACGATGAACAATGCCTTCACCATGCAAGTATTGCAGTGCCGCTAAGATGCCTGGTAAATAGCTGCGGATGCGGATCTCATCCATGGGCATGATGTCGCTGGCAACACCGCCAAGGCAGTAATCCAGCACCTCATAAAAACGCCCATGCCATTGACCATAATCCAAAATAGTCACGATATTGGGGTGTGCCAACCCTTGCAAACGATCAATGACTGCCGCTTTAGGGCGGGCTTGTTGACGGTAATATTTGATCACGCGGGTGGCTTGAGTGATTTGGTCTTGGCACAGAAACACATCGGCTTCGCCTGATTCTGCCAGTGATTCGCCCATGATTTGATAACGCCCTGCAATGCGCTGACCTTGCGTAAACGAGGATGCTGGTGTGGTTGCTGCAATAGGGGCTGCTTGACCTGCGACGAAACGCAGGGTGACGGGGTCGCCATCATCCGCACGATGGTAACGCAGGGTAATGGGTTCGTTTTCACCTATTCTCATGGTGTGTAGGCCTACTTGGTGTGCAAGGTCGCAGCTTTTTGCATGCGTTATCAATACTGCTAAGCTTGCGCAATATGTACAGGATATTTTCTCCGCTGATTGACCTTCAGTACGACCAAGGTGGTGTGATGCTATGACAGATACTGGCTACCGCGTTTTAGCACGCCGTTGGCGACCACGCCGTTTTGATGAATTGATGGGGCAAGATGTGGTAGCGCGCACGTTAAAAAATGCCTTGCAGTCGGGCAATATTGCCCATGCCTATTTGCTGACAGGTATTCGTGGTGTGGGCAAGACGACGATTGCACGTTTAATGGCGATGGCACTGAATTGCACCCATCGCGATGACAACCACGAACCATGCAACCAGTGCGATACCTGCCTATCCATTGCCCGTGGTTCGCACATGGATGTGCTCGAAATGGATGCGGCAAGTCATACGGGTGTCGATGATATGCGTGAGATCCTCGATGCTGTTCGCTATCCACCGAATAGCTTGGCATACCGTATTTATATTATTGATGAAGTACACATGCTGTCGCGCAATGCCTTTAACGCTCTGCTCAAAACGCTGGAAGAGCCGCCTGCGCAGGTGTTATTTATTTTAGCCACCACCGATGTGGACAAGCTGCCCGTTACCGTGCGCTCACGTTGTCAGCGGTTTGATTTGCGCCGTTTGACCGTGCCAGAAATCAGCCAGCAATTGCGCCATATCTTTGATGCTGAATCGATCACCGCAGAAGCTAACGCATTGCACGCACTCGCTACCGCCGCCGATGGCAGTATGCGTGACGCACTTTCTTTAGCCGAACGGGTGTTGGCATACACGGCGCAAGATGTGCGCGCCGAAGATGTGCAGCAATCCTTGGGCTTGTTAGGGCCAGCTCTACCGCGTCAACTCACCGATGCCATCGTGGCAGGCGATGCAGCAGCAGGTTTAAACCTGTTACAACAGGCAGCGGCACAGGGTTATAGTGCGCGTCCTTTGCTGTTGGCATTGGCGGAACTGTGGCATCAAACATCATGTGTGCGGGTGAGTCCTGAGATGATGCAAAGCGTTCACGATGAGGATCATCG
>JAUZQP010000128.1 GCA_030950965.1 Mariprofundaceae bacterium | reverse complement strand
GCTAAATTCACCAAGAAAAAGGGAATAACAGGAACCAAACGCAACACAAACAGATAACTCAACGCATGATCAGCAAAGCCTTGTTGCATCTGACGTAAGGCTGGCCCTACTTTTTTAATCAACACGTCACCCCATGCCGTTTTCGCCAATAAAAACAAAGATGTCGCTCCAACTGTGGCAGCAACGACAGCCAGTGCAGAGCCCAACCACGCACCAAACAAAAAGCCCCCCACGACCGTCATTAGCGTCCCGCCAGGTAATGAAAACGCGACAATGGCAATGTACAGCAACACATAAATCAGTGGTGCAATCACAGGATGTTCCATTTGAAATTGTTGCAACTGCTCATGATGTAGCTTCAAGGCATCCAAAGAAAACCACTGCTGCATATCAAACACAAAAAACAGAATGATCATCGTTAATAATAGTAATAATGGTAACACGCGGCGGAGTAAAATTTTCTTATTCATCATTTAACCACCGTTAATCTATAATCAGGTGTAGGGTTCAATGGGCAGGAGTACCAATACTTCCCAGGCTTCAAGCTGATGCGATAATCTTTAAAATTACCTGCTTCAATGCCACCGCCCGAAACACTGGGCAAGGTTAGCCGTGCTAAACCCTGACCTCGCAACCAAAATCCTAAGGCATAAGGAACATCATCATTATAAATACGAAACACATACTCACCAGCCTTGATTTGAACACTGGGGCTGACTGCCAACCGTTGTTCCGCATCACGATCATTTATTGCAACGCAATCATCCGCAGTCATGCTAAGGTAAGCCAAGTCTCGGCCTTCAGCCTCCACAAACTGGCAAGCCTGTTGATGCCAGGCAATCAACACAGGAGTCGAGCCTTCAGCCATCGCTGTCCACACAGGCCATGCGATGATCATCCATAACAAACATCCTTTCAATAAACCCTTCTTCATGCGTGCACTCCCATTAGCCTAAATAATTCAGGTTAGACTTTATAGTCTTTACGGTCGCCACTTCATACGCAAACTTACAATACCCCTGACTTGATGAATAACCCGTATATAACTACTATGAAAAGCTGTGTATAAACAGAGGATAAATCAATCATCTTAAGCTATGACCATCAACCAGTAACTTATTCACATTTAGCCCACAGTTTTTAAACATCATTACTGTACCAAGAAAATATCTTATTATACTTTACTATCAATGATTTAAAATCTTACTCACATTATCCACAAGCCCTACGATGATGACTATTTCTTTTATAATTATATAAAGTATTCATAGTTCTTAAGGTAAACTGTTAATAGCCATATAGAATGAGCAAAAATAGCTGACACAATAGGGCGATATTATTATCATAAGTTGAATATTCCATCATTCAATGTAACGGTGCATAACTTCAGTATAAACGATCATAAATCATGTGGATAAAATGTGGGTAAACTTTATTCAATCACTACTTTATAAAAAATAGACTTTCATTCACAATCCATTCACACTATCATCACAGCCTTATTGATTACACATCACCACTTAAATAGTTTTATCATTCAATTACTTATAAAGTTATTCACACTATCCACAGCCCCTACGATGGCTATGAATTTTTATATAACTAATACTTTAAGGAGTATTTATGCACTTTATTGTTGAACAAACGGCATTCCTAGCTCAAATACAGCGTTGTCAAAATGTGGTAGATCGTAAGAAGATCAATCCCATATTGAGTAATATTTTACTTGAAGTGACTTCAGAAGGTCTTCGCTTAACAGCATCAGATAGCGTTATGTATCTTACTTCGACCTTAGAGGCTGAAGTAAAAGATGAAGGCAGCATTATTGTGCCAGCCAAAAAAACATTTGAAATTATTCGTGAGTTACCACCCGGTTACCCTGTGGAGTGCACGCTGGATGAACATGTTTTACGTATTAAATGTGGTCGCTCTCGTTTTAAATTAAACACCATGAGTGGCGATGCCTATCCATCAGCACCAGAACAACGCATTGAAGAGACCTTTACTGTACCTCCCGCTGCATTGGTTAAAATGATTCAATCGGTAGTTTTTTGTATTTCGAGCGACGAAACACGCAAGTTTTTAACAGGTGCCTCTTTTATCTTTGATCAAACAGAACAACGGTTGCGCGTGCGTACCAGTAATGGTTTTCACATGGCGTTGGCATCATTACCTTTATCGATGGAAAGTAATTTGTCCGAATGTATTATTCCGCAACGCACCTTGGTTGAAATACGGCGTTTATGTGATACAGAAAATGAACCTGTCACACTCTGTATGGGTCCCCATCAAATGTGTTTGAAAACATCTGATGGTTTGCTCTATAGCAAGGTGGTGGAAGACACATTCCCTTCATTTGAACATCTATTACCCGAACAGATGCCGAATATGATTGAACTGGATAAAACGGGGGTTGAACAAGTCCTACGGCGTTGTTTATTGGTGAGTAACGAAGATACCTTTGATGTTAAAGTCAGCTTATTAGATCAAGCGATTGAAGTATCTGCCAAAAACCGCAATCAAGAATCTTCTTTGGAACAGATGGATGCTGATGTTGCCTTAGAAGCATCATTAGAACGTCCTTATAGCTTTGCTATTAACGGCATGTTTTTACGCGAGGTTTTATCGGTGTTGCCTGGATCATTTGTACAAATTCACTTTTGTAATGGCGAATCAGCGATGAAAATTATTGATCGCGATGATTTAATGACCCATTATATTATGATGCCGCTGCGCTTGGACGGTTGATGCTGGGATATTTTACGCTTTCCCCCACGCTAGGGTAGATAAATGCAATGACAGTTGCATTACATTTACAGCAATTAGAGTTGATAAACTTTCGCTGCCATGAACAAGCTTCGTGGTCTTTGCATCAGGGTGTGAATATATTGTTGGGCGAAAATGGCTGTGGCAAAACCAGTCTGCTAGAAGCTGCTAGCTTGATGGCACACGGTCGCTCCTTTCGTCAAGGTCGAGATCCAGCCTTGGTGCGTTGGGATTGTGCAGCTTTTACGGTCCGTGGGGTATGGCATCGCTATGGCCCTTTGCATATTCAATTACAGGGTAAACGCAATCAACTACAGGCTTTTCTGCAAGGGCAACGGGTTGCTATTCGTAAAGAGTTAACCGAAGTTTTACCCTTGGTGGTGGATGCGCCGCAGGCTCGTTCCTTGATTGATGGTGTAACAGCAGACCGCCGCCGCTGGTTAGATCAATTGCTCATCGCCTATGAACCATCGACGCAACAGCCTCGGCGTGCTTATTTGCGTGTGTTGATGCAACGCGGACGGTTACTTCGTCACCAGGCATCGGCAGCAGAGCTGGACGTATGGGAAATAGAATTGGCACAATATGGGCAGCTATGGAGCACTGCTCGCGCCCGTTTATGCCAAGCGTAAAACGAACAATTAAATCATGAACAGACGTTGACAGAAAGCCATCTGCAATTGCGTATGCATAGCACGGCGGCACAAGATCAGTCCGAATGGTTAGAGCAATTACGCGAAGGGCGAGCAGATGACCGACGTTTGGGGCGTTGCCGCACAGGGCCCCATGCTGACCGCCTATTGATTGAAACCGCAGGGCGAGAAATTCGTTCCGTAGGCTCTCGTGGTCAGCAAAAGTTGGCTGCTGCTGCTATTAAATTGGCTGAATGTGCCGTACGTCAACAAGCTCGTGGTATTTGGCCCCTGTTATTACTCGATGATTGTTTAGAAGCCTTAGACCACACACGGCAACAGCGTTTATTGCAACGTTTATGCGCTTACGCGGGGCAAGTATTGGTCACGACCCCCAGTGATGTTGATGTGAAAGAATTGCCAATTCATACACTAAGTTTAAGCGCAAAAAAATGATGATTCGCATGATTTTGCAGTGAACGTAAGTTAAGTAGGCGCACAAAGTTATTTTAACATTCCTAACTTGCCTATTTTCGCGATATTCTTCGTTACAAAAAATATTACATATCAACAATATGCGCCATTTTTTGTGACTTGAATATCGCGAAATATTCGGCGCTATAAATGTTAAGATAATTCCGCGCACCTACTTACTGTGTAGTCATTCGAGTTCTTGATGCGTAGTATATCGCACTTATGCCGATTCGGTAGTTTAGTAGGAGATGCATGAATGAGTGAACAACAAAAAGACTATGGTGCAGACAATATCCAGGTGTTACGTGGGCTTGATGCTGTGCGTAAACGTCCAGGTATGTACATCGGTGATACCGATGACGGTTCTGGTTTACACCATATGGTTTTTGAAGTTGTCGATAACGCTATTGACGAAGCCCTTGCCAAACATTGCGATAAAATCGAAGTCATTTTGCACTCCGATGACTCAGTAAGCGTGCGCGATAATGGTCGTGGCATCCCTGTGGGCATACATAAAGAGGAGGGTCGTTCCGCTGCCGAAGTGATTATGACGGTGCTTCATGCTGGCGGTAAGTTTGACGATAACTCGTACAAAGTTTCTGGCGGCCTGCACGGTGTGGGTGTATCGGTGGTGAATGCACTATCTGAGTACTTAGAACTAACCATTCGCCGTGAAGGTCATGTACATTTTCAGCGTTATGAGTTTGGCGAACCTGTTGAGCCACTAAAAGTGGTTGGTGACACGGACAAGACGGGCTCCCAACTGCGCTTTTTACCCTCGTTAAAAACCTTTTCCCATCGTAATATGTCGTTTGATATTTTAGCATCCCGTTTGCGTGAGCTATCCTTCCTCAACAGTGGTGTTCATATTGATCTGCACGATGAACGCACCGATCAACGGCAGGTGTTTGAATATGAAGGTGGAATCAGTGCCTTTGTTGGGCATCTGAACCGTTCGCGCACGCCGTTGCATACCCCCTGTATCTCCACCTGTGTTGAAAAAGATGACATCGTGGTAGAAATAGCGATGCAGTGGACCGATGTGTACCAAGAGCATGTATTCTGTTTCACCAATAACATTCCGCAGCGTGATGGTGGTACGCATTTGGCAGGGCTGCGCTCGGCTTTGACGCGTTCGATTAACCAATACGCCACTGCGCACGACATGCTCAAAAAGTACAAGGTAAGTCTGTCGGGTGATGATTGCCGCGAGGGTTTAACGGCTGTGTTGTCGGTGAAAGTTCCCGACCCTAAGTTCTCCTCACAGACCAAAGAAAAGCTGGTATCCAGCGAAGTACGCTCGGTGGTTGAATCACTGGTGAGCGACTTTCTCAGTACGTGGATGGAAGAAAACCCGCGTGATGCGAAGCGTGTGATTGGCAAGTCAGTCGAAGCAGCCACTGCGCGTGAAGCAGCACGTAAAGCTCGTGACTTAACCCGCCGTAAAGGTGCGTTGGATATTGCCAGCCTGCCAGGTAAGTTGGCGGATTGTCAGGAAAAAGATCCCGCATTAAGCGAAATATTTTTGGTCGAAGGGGACTCTGCTGGCGGTTCAGCCAAGCAGGGTCGCGATCGTCGCACACAGGCTATTTTGCCGCTCAAAGGTAAAATTCTTAACGTCGAAAAAGCCCGTTTTGACAAAATGATCTCCAGTCAGGAAATCGGCACCATGATTACTGCACTGGGTACAGGTATTGGTAAAGAAGACTTTGATATTAGTAAGTTACGTTATCACAAAGTGATTATCATGACCGATGCGGATGTCGATGGTTCTCATATTTTAACCCTGCTACTCACCTTTTATTACCGCCAAATGCCTGAATTGATTGAGCGTGGCTATTTGTATATTGCGCAGCCGCCCTTGTACCGTGTAGCTAAAGGTAAACAAGCACGTTACGTCGATTCGGAACAAGAGTTGTTCGACTTTTTGATCGAGCAAGGGGGCGAAGGCAAAGCCTATTATAGTGAGCCCAACGCTTCCCCTCTAGAGGGAGACCGCTTGATCAATATGGTGCGCAGCAATCACCGTTTGAATAACTTATTGCAGCGCTTGGGTCAGCGTATGGATGGCGGCGTGCTAAAAAAATTGGTCGAATCGACTAAAGTAAACAGTGCTGTCATGCGTGACCGTGAACCACTGGACGCTGCAATGCAGCTGTTGCAAGTGTATTTTGATGCAACCTCGCGAGATGATGAAAAACTTAGCTATCATATTGTTGACGATACCGATGATGACAGCCTTGTGGTTCACTTTGAACGCCGTGACCATGGTCGTTTAGTGATGTCACGGATGAATCGTGATTTTGTCGCAACCACGGAATTTGCCGAAGCATGTAAGTTATGTGAAAGTCTTCAAGCACAAGTGGGAACGGGTGCGTATATTGAGTGGCAAGATAAGCAGCATCCTGTTGTTGATTACGGTGATGTCATGGCTATGATTGAACGTGAAGGGCGTAAAGGCATTAGCCTCCAGCGTTACAAAGGTTTGGGTGAAATGGATCCTGAACAGTTGTGGGAAACCACGATGGATGCCTCCAAGCGCACCCTGCTGCAAGTGACACTGGAAGATGTGGTGAATGCTGATGAAACCTTCTCGATGTTAATGGGTGATGCGGTTGAGCCGCGCCGTCGTTTTATTCAGGAAAATGCTCTGAAAGTACGCAACTTGGATGTCTGATATGTCTGCTCAAAAACCCACTTTAAGCTACGCCGATGCAGGTGTGAATATTGACGCAGGTAATGCCTTCGTTGGTCGTATTAAATCTGCTGTTGCCTCTACCATGCGCCCCGAAGTCATCGGTGGTCTTGGTGGTTTTGGTGCTTTATTCAAGGCTGATTTTTCGGCTATGAAAGAACCTGTTTTGGTCTCCTCTACCGATGGTGTAGGTACGAAGTTACTGTTATTACAACAATATAAGCGTCCTACGGTGGCTGGTGTTGATGCTGTTGCCATGTGCGTCAATGATATGGCAGCACAAGCGGCAGAACCTCTATTTTTCCTTGATTATTTAGCCAGTGGTACGCTGGATGAAGACACTTTAGCAGGCGTAGTGGAAGGCATTGCCGAAGCCTGTCGCATTTGTGAATGCGCACTCATTGGCGGCGAAACAGCAGAAATGCCAGGCATGTATGCGCCAGGTCATTACGACATTGGTGGTTTTTCTGTTGGTGTGGTGGATCGTGCACAGGTTATTGATGGCAGCACGATTGCTGATGGTGATGTGATCTTGGGATTGGCCTCCAGTGGCCCTCACTCCAATGGCTTTTCGCTTATTCGTAAACTGCTGGAATTGCGCGGAGATGATTGGGCTGGTGATGTGCTCAGTGATGGCACAACAGCAGTGGATGCGGTTTTAGCAGCTACACGTTTGTACGTGCCAGCCGTTAAAGCCATGCAAGCCGCTGGTGTCACTGTCCACGGTTATTCACACATCACAGGCGGTGGCATGTTCGACAACATCGAACGCATTTTTCCCGCTGACACTGCTGCTACGGTAGATATTTCCGCGTGGCCTGTGCCACCCGTATTTGAGTATTTGTTAGAAGTGGCTGATGTTGCGCGTAACGAACGCTATCGCACCTTCAATATGGGTATCGGCTTTGCCGTAATTCTGCCTGCCGCCGCTGTTGAGCAAGCGGAATCAGTATTGCGCCAAGCTGGTGAAACCGTGTATCGCATCGGCACGATCACCCGCCGCGATGCAGCCGAAGCAGTCGTTACGCTGGTAGGTTGATGAATAACTCACGCATTGCGGTACTGGCTTCTGGTACTGGGAGTAATGTACGGGCTATTTTGCAGGCGGCTGCGGCAGGTTCATGCCCTGTGGAAACGGCGTTGGTGCTATCGGACAAAGCGGATGCTGGTGCGTTGACCATTGCCAAAGAGGCAGGCGTGGCGCAGGTGTTACATATCACCCCCAAAGATTATGCTGATCGTGCAGCTTTTGATATGGCCTGTGCCGAAGTCATTGAAGCCGCTGGTTGCCATTGGGTGGTGTTGGCAGGCTATATGCGGATTTTGTCCGAGGCGTTTGTGCAACGTTTTCCCCAGCGAATCATTAATATTCACCCCGCTTTACTGCCAGCCTTCCCAGGAGCTGACGGCGCAGGCGATGCTTTGCGTTATGGGGTGAAAATCACAGGCTGTACTGTGCATCTGGTCGATGAAGTGTTGGATGGCGGTCCTATTCTTGCTCAACAAGCCGTGCTGGTGAACGATGATGACACGCGAGAGACGTTATTAAACCGCCTGCATACTGCTGAACATCAGCTGTACCCTGCTACCTTAGCACGTTTGGTGGAACAGGGCTTCCGCTTAGAGGGGCGCCGCGTCATCTGGCGTGAATAATCCCGCAATCCCCCATCGTTATATTGTTGTTTTCCCTCTTTCCATATCATTTAATAATCGAATCAAGGATCTGCCGACTGCATGGGCGAGGTTAACAGGCACGGCATTACCAATTTGTTTGTACTGTGACGTGATGGGGCCGCTAAACGCCCAGTCATCAGGAAATGTTTGAATCCTCGCATACTCTCTTACCGTCAAGGGGCGTGTTTCGTCTGGGTGACAACGTTCTGTTTGTTTTTGTGCGGGGGAACATGTTAAAGTTAAACTAGGCTCATCCCACGATAACCTGCGAGCCATACCTGTCTTACCGCCACCCAAATAATAGCTCTTCATCATATACGCTTTCTGTATTTTTTCAGGCAAATCTCGCCAATACCCCCCCTGAGGAATAAGAGACAGCACCTGTTTTTTCTTTTCGGGGTACTTTTGACCATCAGATGGGGGCACGTCTGAATCATAAAGCTCTCCCTTTTTTAGGGCATCTCTCAGGTTCATAATGCGTTTGTATGGCGAAGGCCACCTGAATTGAACTTTATTTGCAAAGTCTTTTCTTATGCCTACAAGTATTAAACGCTCTCTTTTTTGAGGAACTTTATAAAACATCGCCTTTAAGACCCTAGGCTCGACGAGTTGATAGCCTAATTCATCGATTACACTTTTTATGGCTTCTAATGTTTTCCCATCATCATGTTTTAACAACCCCCGTACATTCTCAGCCAGAATAACTTTAGGGTTACTTTCTTTCACAGCTCTCGCGAACTCAAAAAACAGTGTCCCTCTTGCGTCTTCAAAACCAAGCTTGTTACCCGCATAAGAGAATGCTTGGCAAGGAAACCCTCCAGATAATATATCAATTTGATTGTGGTACGCAGTAAAATCAATGCCAGAGATATCACCTTCTACGACATTCCAATTTGGTCGGTTTTTTCTTAAAGTGTTACATGCATGCTTGTCGATTTCATTTAATAATACTGAATCAAAGCCCGACTTTTCCATACCGATAGCTAATCCACCGGTTCCCGCAAACAACTCTATAAGCTTATAGGAGCGTAATGGTGTAGCGCGCAGCTCTTCATCCCATTTGCTATTAAATAATGATTGCGCTGATTCAAAACGCTCTAATTGAGACCTGTGGTAAATACGATAGTTATTGTCGGGGCAGCGTTGGGCAACAAGCGTTCCGTTATTATCCCAGCGTCGTAATGTTTCTTTAGAAACACTAATAATATCGGCAACTTGAGAAATAGAATAATACGCTGTGTTCACTTTGCTTCCCCACTAACCTTGGTCATGGTTATAATAATGCCGAGTGTTTTCTAGCTGTCAAACCTTAGTTATGGTTACTCATGTTTTGAATCGTTTCTGTTGCTGCTAGCTGCTTAATAATGTCTTGAAATTCATGACTATAATCAGCCTCAACAGCAACAGACCCAATAGCCACGATTAAATCATGGTAGAAGTATTCATCCCCCGTTAAGCGATGCCAAAAGTCTTTTCCTGTATGAATAGGAAAGTTATATTGCGAGCTTATGCGTTTATAATGCCCATTTAATTGATGAGGTTCACCATAAATAACGCCCACGATCATATCACCATGTGTTACCCTTACATGGTTGGTGCGGGCTAAATGAATAACGCCATTGAAGTGACCAGCAATGGTTTCAACATCATCTTTATTGATGGTATTTGGCCCAGATTTAAGCTGGCAGTATTTCTTATAGCCATCAATTTTATCCGTGAACTCAATATCAATACCATGTGTTGTACTACCAAAGGCTCCTAGCACATCATGGGTGAATTGTTGAATTCCATTGCCAAAGGTGGTTGAAATAGAGGTTCCTAGCACTCTTGGAAATAAAAGTGCTTTGGCGATGCTTTCTGGCGATGAATTACCTGTAAGAAAGTTAGCAAGATAAACAGTTGTAAAAGGATTGATGTTAAAGTTCTGAGGGTTAATGAGTTTTTCTGTATTAGAAATATGATGTGTTGCAACACTGGCACGAAACCACTTTTTTGCAGCCTCTAAAATATTTTTTTTATCCACGTATGATCCCCATATTTAACGCATTAAGGTAACTCGCAATAAATAACCTACCAAAATCGCGCAGGATTTTTGTTCCGCATCAAGGCGCAAAAAGCAAAGCATAGCTTGCTATGTAAGCTATTTTTGCAACGCCGATGCTGGGCAAAAAGACAAGCTAGTTTGGTGGGTTATTTCTTGCGAGTTACCTAACTACATGTCTGGGTCAAACTACCCCGCTATTGATACAAAATACAAGGTTGTTAATTTAATCTGCGTACGTGCCAGTGTTGAATTTGGGTGTTTTCTTGTACGATTTCGTCAAAATCCCCATCATTTTATGCGCACGCTCTATCTTTTTATGCTTACTTATTGTTGCATAAGTAGCCCGTGCTTGCCATGTGAGGGGGGAAGCGGAAAGATTGCGCCTTATGGCGTATCTGCCGCGTGGAGTAAATAATGAAAAAATTGATGATGGCTGCCATCATAGTGGCTATCGGCGGCTTGGGCTTGTCGGTCGATACTGCCGAAGCAAAACGTTTTGGCGGTGGCTCCAGCTTTGGTAAAAAACATAGCGCTCCCACAACGCAACCAGGCATGACGCAACGCTCAACACCTGGCCAGTCTGCTAACAAGCAGGGTGGTTCAGCCCGTTCAGGCATGATGGGTATGCTCGGCGGACTGGCTTTGGGCGGTTTGTTGGGGGCGATGTTCTTCGGTGGTGGATTTGAAGGCGT
>JAUZQP010000127.1 GCA_030950965.1 Mariprofundaceae bacterium | reverse complement strand
ACGCCATGCAATAACCACGCATGATGTAAACACTCACGCTGCATCGCACCATGAAACATCGCTTCAATCGCTGAAAAACCAAGGGGGCGCACTAACATGAAATATGTGATTCACTACGGCAACGAAATTTCATCGTATGGGGGTGGCACAAAGGCATTTGTGTTAACAGCACTGTGCATCCAACACGGTACGCACCTGCTGCGCTACTTCAGCGACCGTGCCACGGGCATCAATACGCTGGATGCGCGGCGTGGTGGCGGCTAAGTGTGCAAAGCTATCGTACACGCGCTGATGAAACGGCAGGGCTTCGGCATCCAAACGGTTCGTTTGCTCCTGGCGCTGTGCCACACGTGCTAAAGCTGCTGCTGGTGGTAGATCAAACCACAACGTAAGATCAGGTTCAATACCACATTGCGCCATCTGTAGCAGTGGTTGCAAATCGCTGTGTTCGCCCAATCGTCGGGCTGCTAGTTGATACGCCAAGGTCGAATCACTGTAGCGGTCACATAATACCCACTGACCCGCTGCTAAAGCAGGGCGAATGCAGGTTTGCACATGCTGGGCGCGATCTGCTAGAAACAGAAGTAACTCCGCCTCGGCAACAGGGGTGAATTCACCACTGAGCAACAAGCGGCGCAACTCTACACCTAACGGCGTTGCACCAGGTTGGCGGGTACAATAGACATCCACACCACGCGCCAACAAGACGCGTTCTGCTAATGCAAGCTGGGTTGATTTACCACAGCCATCGCCACCTTCAAAGGTAATGAAATAAGCGCTAATCACTTCGTCCCAGAGCTACCGAAGCCACCATCACCGCGAGGCGTAGAAGACAAGGCTGAAACCATCTGCAAATGGGCTTGGCATACAGGTGCAATCACCATTTGTGCAATCCTGTCGCCGCGCTCTATATAAAAGCCCACATCATTGTGATTAATCAGCAATACTTTTACTTCGCCACGGTAATCGGCATCAATCGTCCCTGGGCTGTTGAGCACCGTAACACCATGCTTTAACGCCATGCCTGAACGCGGACGAATCTGCGCCTCATAGCCAACAGGTACGGCAATACTGATTCCTGTTCGAACCAACGCCCAGCGACCTGGTGGAATCGCTTCCATGTGGTCAATCGCCGCCCGAAGGTCAATACCTGCGGCATGTTCCGTCGCGTAATGCGGCAAGCCAAGGTCTTTACCGTGCGGTAAAATAGAGATGGGAAGAATAACGGGCGGTAGGACAGCATCAGTCACAGTTCAACTCCAAAATATGAGATATAATGCATAGAGAAAAGGTGGATTTATCTCCTGCTGGAATCACTTCAGCGTGGTTCCGTGTCAACCACCAGCCACTGGCTGAATCCACTCCCATGTGGCTAACATCGTTGGCGATAATGGCATCAACAGCTTTTTTTTCAAGCTTGCTACGGGCATGTGTGCAATGCGCTTCGGACTCGGCAGCAAAGGCGATCACCCGACCAGGGCGCGCCGCCATGGTGGCAATATGCGCTACAATATCGGGGTTATTCAGCAAGCGAATATCGACACTATCCGCGCCTTGACGTTTAAGCTTATGGCTATGCTGCTCGGCAAAACGGTAGTCACTCACCGCCGCCGTTGCCACAAACACATCACAACCAGCGGCTGCGGCTATACACGCTTGCAGCATGGAGGCTGCATCATCACTGTTGATACGCTGAATAGAGGGGTGACAAGCTCGAACCCCCGGCCCTGCAATCAGTGTTACTTGTGCGCCCAGCCTCACGGCTTGTTCTGCCATCAGACAGCCCAGTTGACCACTGGCGCGATTGGTTAACACCCGCACGGCATCCCATGGTTCCGCTGTGGGGCCTGCATTAATCACCCAATGTTGACCGTGTAATATCGAGGGTGTTAATGCTGCTTGCACCGCAAATAGCAGCGCCTCGGGGCTAGCCATACGACCTACCCCGTGTTCACCGCAGGCTGTGCTACCCTCTTGTGGCGCAACGATCTGCACGCCATCGTTTTGTAATTGCTGTTGATTCCGTTGTGTTGCCGCATGTTGCCACATCGCAGGGTTCATCGCAGGAGCCAGCAACACAGGTATATCCGCCTTAGCAGCATACATGGTGGTCAATAAATCATCTGCAATACCGTGGTTGAACTTAGCCATCAGGTTGGCTGTACACGGCGCGACCAATAACAGATCTGCCTGACGTACCAATGAAATATGCGTCATGGTTCGATCACCCCCAGCAAAGGTTTGATGATGAACAGGATTACCCGTTAATGCTTCAAAGGTTAATGGGGTAACAAATTGCTGTGCTGCGGCGGTCATCACAACATGTACATTTATACCTTGATGGATGAGTAAGCGCGCTGTTTCTGCGGCACGATACGCAGCAATGCCACCGCCAACCCCCAACACAACGCGACGCTCAGCCCAGGGCGCAGTATCTAATTGCACCACGCGCAATCAGCCTTGCAATGCAGTCAGCTTTTCTAACACGGCTTCGACATGATCTTTCACGCGCACTTTACGCCAGCATTCGCGTACGATGCCTTCTGGGTCGATGATGAAAGTGGAGCGCTCAATACCTCGCGCTTGCTTGCCGTACATGTTTTTCATTTGAATGACATCAAACGCCAAGCATAAAGCTTCATCAGTGTCGCAAATCAAGGGGAAGTTTAACGCTTGTTTTTCAGTGAATCGTTGGTGTGAAGCCAAAGAGTCACGACTCACCCCCAGCACCATAGCATGCGCGCCACTGGTGATAGCATCACGGAAAGCACACGATTCCGTGGTACAACCAAGCGTGCTGTCTTTGGGGTAAAAGTATACAATCACCCATTGACCACGCAACTCTGCTAAATTCACACGACCTTCGGGCCATGTTTCACGTGCTAAATCGGGGGCGGAATCGCCAGTTTTTAAGGTGTAATCAGTCATGATTAGCTCCTAGGTTGATCTCTTTGTCCATTTCACCGCTGCGTAACTTGCTCATATATTCACGCAGTGCAATGGCGACGTTATCTTGCAATAGATACAGAGCAATAAAATTAGGGAAGGCCATCGCCAATAGCAGTAGGTCACTAAAGCCCAAAATATTACTCGCACTGGCAACTGAGCCAATGATAATAAAGCCTAAAAACATGAGGCGATAAAGCATAGAGAAACGCTCGCCAAATACATACGTCCAACAACGTTCACCATAGTACGACCATGAAATCATCGTGCTGTAAGCAAACAACACCACAGAAATAGATAATACCACAGGGAACCAATCATTAACCGAACCGAAAGCTGCAGACGTTAATGCTGCCCCCTGATTCGCAGCCACCAAGTGGGCGTATTCAGGCGCGTTGTACACCCCTGTCAACACAATCACCAAGGCGGTCATGGTACAAATAATAATAGTGTCAATAAACGGCTCATACAAAGCAACAATACCCTGCCGCACAGGATAACGCACGGCTGCCGTCGAGTGTGCAATAGCGGCTGAACCAATACCCGCTTCACTGGAAAATGCAGCGCGCTTAAAGCCTTGTACCAAGACTCCTACCATGCCACCAGCCACCGCGACAGGCTGGAAAGCATCGTGAATAATCATCGTGATCGCAGTGGGCAACGCTGTAATGTGCGTGAGTATTATCCACAAACAAGCAGACAGATAGATCAACACCATGGTGGGGACGATGGCTTCTGCCGTATGTGCAATGCGACGAAT
>JAUZQP010000126.1 GCA_030950965.1 Mariprofundaceae bacterium | reverse complement strand
CAGGGCTATTATTACGCCGAAACAGCAGCGAACTACATGCAATGGATACTCAAGTCCGATGCAGAGTTGGACAGTTATGCCAGTTACCCAGGCGGTTATCTACGCCAACGTTCGGGGCTTACTGCACCTTATGCACCGTTTGGCGAACCTTGTGATAAAGGCTTGACTACCATGAAAAATATAGGTGACTTTTCCGAATTGGCGGCAAACTTATCCAACCCTGGACCTATAACTATAAGTGATACAGGAAGTGGCGCTTCTGGCGCAGTCATGTATTTTGACAACTCACCGCTGGCTAACCCACCGCCGGCAGGGCGTGCTATTAAATGGCCCGACGCTAAAGCCCATCCTCCTTCATTTGAAAATATCAGTGCACGTTTACCACGCTACATTAAAATCGACATTGATGCGTATGGCAACATCGCCCCCACCATCCCGCAGCTTCCCCATGTGAATCCTCCCGTGGTCGGAGAGGACATCCCTCAAATTGGTGCGCTTGCATGGCTAACGGCTGGTGTTGCCGATGACTATGGTGAATTTGACGTAGAGATCGTTCCAATGGATGCCTACACCTATAATGCAGGTTGTACCGCAGCGCCAAACCCGAACCCCATGACCACTGTTGCTGGCTTAGTCTGTGGTAGTGCGCCTTTTAAAGCGACGGATCTTGCCTGCGACACGTACACCAATGCAGCAGGTGTCACTGCTCTTGGCTGGGTTGGTCCAGCGCGTTATCGCTTTGTGATTTATGCATTGGGTTATGTGAATGGCAAGCCTGTACGGTTGGTACGTAAGACGTGGTAGCGCGTAGGTTGGGTAGAGCGAAGCGAAACCCAACGCACACCGGTTGAATAAATGCAAAAGCCTTGGCAGCAGCACCGCCTTTTTTGTTGGGTTTCGCTTCGCTCTACCCAACCTACACCCTCTTCAATATATAGAGAGCAACAAAAATAGACACACGGGAGTTAAAATCATGGGGCAGGCAGAGCAACAACAAGACGTAGAGGTCAAGCAGGAAGTCTCAGCAAACAAAAGCATGGACACTGGTAATGTGGACAAGGTGCGGCAACTGCTATTTGGCGCGCAAATGCGGGATTATGATAAACGGTTTGTTCGCATGGAAGAACGTATCAACCATGAAAACGCTGCGCTACGCAGTGAACTAAGTAATCGAATCAACGCCTTAGAATCATTCCTTAAACAGGAACTGGGTGAGTTACACAAACAGGTTGAAGCGGGTCGTGTTGAACAAACTTCGATGCAAAAGAAACTCACCCAGAGCATCGAAAAAGTCGCTGAAGGAACGGAACAGCGCCGTCACGCAACCGAAGAAAAAGTACTGCATGGGATGGAGAAAATCGCCAACACCGCCGAAAAACGCAGTGCCTCACTGGACGACAAGCTGAATAAAGCCACCAACACCCTACGCGAATCAGTGACCGAGCAATCCCGCGCCCTGCATGATGAAATGAGCCATGGTCAAAGTGCCCTGCGCGAAGGGCTGCTGGATCAATCCAAATCACTGCGTGATGAACTACAGCATATTCGTTCCAGCATGCTGGAGTTGATGGAGCGTCATAACAGCGAACTCCGCGACGACAAAACAGACCGTAAAGCCTTGGCTGCCATGTTTACAGAGATGGCACTGCGCTTGAACGAAGAGTTCGAGCTACCTGGTGATGAACTGTTTCAATAGTAGGTACGCAGAATTATTTTTAGTCGGCACTGCCTAGGAGCCTGTCCGAGAATAGAAGAACCTACTGCGGAAACGCTGGATTTGGACAGGTTCCCCTATGATTTTCGTTAAATACGGGGAGTATATGCCTCAAATCATAAGAAAACCTGCCTCAAACCAGCGTCCCCTCGCTACGTTCCTATTCTCGGACAGGCTCCTAGCAGTGCCGACCTACAAGCGAAAAGCATGGAAAATAAAGACTTAAACACTGACCCCCTCGCCGAAGAAGATGCCATGCAAGCACTGCGTGAGCTGATTGTCGGGCCAGAGAAAGAGAAAATTGTTGAGCTTGAGCAACATATCAGCGATGCAGCGCATCCTATCGCAACGGTAGATGATATTGCTCGTGCCTTGCCCGAGGCTATTCGCCTGCGCATTTCGCAAGACAAGAACTTGCAGCGCGCCTTGCAGCCTGTTATGGAACAATCGATTCAAGAGTCTGTACTTAACAACCCCAAGCCGTTATCCGAAGCACTGTTCCCCATCATGGGACCTGCTATTCGCAAATCCATCAACCACACGCTGAACTCCATGTTGCAATCGATGAATCAGGCGTTGGAAAACTCTTTTTCGATACAGGGGTTGCGTTGGCGTTGGGAAGCCAAAAAGTCAGAAAAAAGCTTTGCTGAAATCGTCATGCTTCATACGCTTGAATACCGCGTAGAACAGGTTTTTGTCATTCATCGTGAAAGCGGCTTGTTAATCAACCACTTGGCCATTGATGCGCAAATGGAAGAAGATGCCGACTTGGTCTCTTCCATGCTCACGGCTGTGCGTGATTTTGTCCGCGATTCATTCGCGCAAGATGGCAAAGACGAAATCGATAACCTCGGCATGGGTGAATTAGAGGTGCTCATTGGGCAAAGCCCGCACGTGACCTTAGCGGTCGTCTGTCGCGGTAATATTCCGAAAGAATTATACCGTATGATTGACGAGCATCTAGAAGATGTGCAAAAAGAGTACGCCCATAACCTTGCTAATTTCAATGGTGATAACAGCCTCTTCGTTGGTATCAAAGACATGTTGCGCGATCTTATGGTGGCCGATTACAAAATAAAAGAAGAGCGAAAACGCAAACCTATTCGTGCATTACTGATGATTACGGCAGCCATGCTGCCACTGCTTGGCTGGTGGGGATGGGCAACGTATCAGCATCATTTATGGCTGACATTTATTCAACAATTACGCCAAACAGCAGGCATTGCCGTATTAAATGAAAGCAAAGAAAAGGGGCATTTTGTCGTGTATGGACTGCTCGACCCCTTGGCCAACGAACCGTTAACACTGATCCCTAAGCACCTTCCATTGAAAAAAATCGAAATGCACTGGCGCCCCTATTATGCGTTGGAAGATGGCATCATACTCAAACGAGCTGCACATTTATTAAAGCCCATCGCTGAGACCACGTTGTCTTTCGATAGTGGTATGCTAACAGTGCGCGGCGCAGCACATGAGCCGTGGATACGTGATATTGCAGCACGCGCTTTAATGGTGCCTGGTATTTTACAGGCTGATATTCAATTGCGCGATATGGATATAGAGCCACTGGCACATAAAGTACAACGCCTACTTGCGCCACCAGAAACCATACAATTAACCCTCAACGCTACTGATTTAACAGCCCAAGGCGAAGCACTACAAGCATGGCAAGAGACGGCGAGCGAAGCGGCTAAAACCATCAGTGCGTTAAGTAATTACGATGATTCCGCCGTTATGGTGGTGGACAGTCCGCTCTATTTATTGGCACAAGCTCAACTGTTGTTGCAACCGCCATCATCGGTGCATCTCACCGTGGACAAGCATCGGGTGCTGTTTGCGCGTGGTCAAGCGCTCCGTGCATGGGCTAAATCAGCGCGGGAAAAAGCGACTGGCATCCCCTACCTTGCAGCA
>JAUZQP010000125.1 GCA_030950965.1 Mariprofundaceae bacterium | reverse complement strand
GCCCCGCGCAGCCGCCAACGCTAACCATACGGAAGGCTTTAAACACAAGAATAAGCCTCAAATCCCAACCCTCATTTTACAACATCCGTCTAAAGCGCATCAAAAGTTTGGCGGCTGCGCGGAGCCTTATCCGCCCTACGCGCTGTCCCACCTTAAACGGGAAGCCCAAAAAAGGTCGCCTATTAAGGCGGCCTTTTTTATTGTTTGAATCATCCTCGAGCTATTGATACGGAAGGAATTATCATGCTATCATTTCATTATCCTGACTTAGAAATTATCGTGTTAGCCGCAGGGAAAGGAACGCGCATGCGTTCTCGATTGCCTAAGGTATTGCATCCAGTGCTGGGCAAGGCGATGTTATCCCATGTCTTAGACACCGCAGAAACCCTGACGCCACAGGCTATTTCTGTGGTGATCGGTCATGAGGCAGATCAAATCCGTGCCACCATCGGTGAGCCAGAAAATTTGCGCTGGGTTATGCAGTCGGAGCAATTAGGAACGGGGCATGCTGTGCAATGCTGTGCACCTGTTAATGAAGGATGTCGCGATGTGTTGATCGTATGCGGTGACACACCGCTATTGCAGGCGCAAACCTTAGCTAGCCTAGTCGAGAAGCATCGTTCGGCCGATGCCAGTGTTTCGCTCTTATCCGCTCATTTAGAAGATGCTACAGGCTATGGTCGTGTTGTGCGTGATGAATCAGGGGCAGTGTTGCGTATTGTTGAGCACAAAGATGCTCATGCAGACGAGCAGGCTATTCAGGAGGTCAGTTCAGGGATCTTTTGCGTTCGTCAGGCTGACCTGTTTCGTTTGCTTGATCAGGTCGATAATAGTAATGCACAGCAAGAGTACTATTTGCCCGATGTTATTCCCTTGGCGATTGCCGCAGGTACGAATGTGCAAGCGGTGGTGATGGATGATGCCAATGAAATGTCTGGTATCAACAACCGTCGCCAACTGGCAGATGTGGAAGCTGCCATGCAACAGCGTATTATTTACGATTGGCAGATGCAGGGGGTAACTATTATGCAGCGCGAAACAGTCCGCATCGAAGCCAGTGTGATGCTAGGGCGCGATTGTACGGTTCATGCGGGCTGTCAATTGCTGGGAGCGACGCGCATCGGGGATGGTTGCGAGTTAGGTCCTTATACGGTGATTCGTGATGGTGCATTGGATGATGATTGCTGCGTTCAAGCTTTCTCACACATCGAAAAGGCCATTGTTGCTAACCGTGCAAAAATTGGTCCTTTTGCACGCCTCAGACCCGAAGCGCGCTTGGATGAAGATGTTCATATTGGCAACTTTGTTGAAATTAAAAAATCGGTCATTGGCAAAGGCAGTAAGGTGAACCACCTCAGTTATATTGGTGACACCCACATGGGCTCAGATTGCAATATTGGTGCGGGTAGCATCACCTGCAACTATGATGGCGCAAACAAGCATCAAACCCATATTGGTGATCGTGTATTTATCGGCTCTGACACCAAATTGATTGCACCTGTGTTTGTCGATGATGATGCAACCATTGGCGCGGGTAGTATCATCACGACGAATGTTGATGCTGGTGGTTTAACGCTTTCAGCTCGACCTGAGCAGCGTCACAAAAGCAAATGGCGCAGACCGAAGAAAGACTGATACTTAAGCTAACCTGATTTATTCACAAATACTATCGCGCCCTTGCTTGCCCCTTTGTCTGCAACGGATACCCTGCTAGTCGAGCGTATCCATTGGTACGCTACTCCCAGCAAGGCATCCGTTGCAAACAAAGGTTCTACGCAATCATCACGACGATTTATGAATAATTCAGGCTAAAGAGCCACTTGCAAAAATCTGGGTGGATGAGTTGCAATCCCACTTCGCGTTCATTTTCGAGGAAGAACGAGATGCATGGTAGTTCCATGGATCGAGTTTTGACTCGGAAATGGGGCGAAGTGGGGAAGAAAATCGCCGCTCACGATTTTTGCAAGTGGCTCTAAATTATAAATAATTCAGCTTAAGTGTTGACAGTGGTGATTTTTTTTGTAAAGTCCGCGCCGCGCAGAGGGGTTGATCTTAATCCTTATGCGCATCTTTAAGATACGCGCCTATAGCTCAGTTGGTAGAGTAGCGGACTTTTAATCCGTGGGCCCTTGGTTCGAGTCCAAGTGGGCGCACCATCTTAAATATTGACACCGACACGGCGAATCATATAGTTCGCCGCCGTCGCTAGTCCCCATCGTCTAGTCGGCCTAGGACACTGCCCTTTCACGGCGGCAACAGGGGTTCGAATCCCCTTGGGGACGCCAATAATAAAATCCGATCATGTTTACATGATCGGATTTTTTCGTTGTATGTGATATTCTATTGCAACACAAAATACAGCTTGTATGCTTCATCTTTTCTGTTACAATTATGTGATAAGAACATGCATTCGTGAACCTAGAGGTCTTCCCATGTCCCATGCCTTAGATACCAATAGTCTTTCCCTTTTTTATCGCGATGTGCGCAAAGTGGATCCACTTTCTCGCGAAGAAGAGACGCGCCTTGCTCGCTTATGGCATAAGGATGAAGATCGTGAGGCAGCGCGTTCACTGGTGGTGGCTAACTTGCCAGGTGTGGCTGCGATTGCCCGTGAATACCGTCACTTTGGTCTGCAAGAAATGGATTTAATTCAAGAAGGAACGATGGGTTTAATGCATGCGGTAAAGCGTTTTGACCCCGATCGTGGCTTCCGTCTCATGACCTATGCTTCTTGGTGGATTCGTGCTTCGATTCATGATTTTATTCTTCACTCTTGGAGTATCGTTAAATTAGGTACGAATAAACTGCAACGGCGCATTTTTGCAGGGCTCCAAAAAGCGCGCAACACGATTGCTGCGATGGATGGCACTCAGGCGCAAGAGGTCGGCGCTGAATTCGGTATTAATGGTCACGAGTACCAAGAGGTTGCAGCAGCATTTTTACAGCGTGACTTGTCGTTGGATGTGGAGCGTGAAGGCGAATCTGTGGTTGATACGCTGGCTGGTGCATCATCTTCCCCCGAAGAGCAGGTGATTGCATCCGATTGGTCTTCGCATCAAGAAGGGTTGTTGCACACGGCTTTGCAATCATTGTCTGAGCGAGATCGCTACATCATCATGCAGCGCCATTTGTCTGATCCTGCTGTCACTTTAAAAGAGTTGGCAAAAGACTTGAATGTTTCTATCGAACGGGTGCGCCAGCTAGAAAAGCGTGCCATGGGTAAGATGAAGGACTGCTTAGGCACCCCTGAGTGATTCAAAAAACGTAACCGTTCACCTACTCCCTTACTTTCCCTCTGCGGCGTTGTTAAGTAGGTGTGCATAAGTCTTTTAACATTTTATTGCGCCGAATATTTCGTGATATTCAAGGCATGAAAACGGCGGCTGCTCATAAGGCTATCGCGCCCATTCAGGGCTTGCTTATGTAACGTTTTTCATAACGAAGAATA
>JAUZQP010000124.1 GCA_030950965.1 Mariprofundaceae bacterium | reverse complement strand
CTCGCGGCACAGCAATTGGCTGAACATGGCTCGGTGATTCTGATGAATAAAGGGTCGTTTTCTGAATCAAACACCTACCATGCCCAAGGTGGTATTGCAGGTGTTGCCGATGCGGCAGATTGTGCCGAAAATCATGTGCGTGACACGATGCGTGCTGGTGCAGGTTTATGCCATGAAGGCGTGGTAAGAATGATTGCAGAAGCAGGTGGCGCAATGATTCGACAACTGCAAGCGATGGGTACACCCTTTGATTACGATGAACAAGGCTTGCACCTCACGCGGGAAGGTGGTCATAGTCATCGCCGCATTGCCCATGCCCAAGATGCCACAGGCAAGGCGATCAGCGACACCTTGCGCCAGCATGTGCAAGACCATCCTGCCATTACCTGCCTAAGTCACCATACCGCGATTGACCTGATTACCAGTCGTCGGCTCGGTCGCCATGATGGGCAGAACCGGTGCTTGGGTGCGTATATTTTAAGTCCAAAAAAAATAATCATTACGGTGGCAGCTAAAGCGACTGTTTTGGCTACAGGCGGCGCGGGAAAAGTGTATATGTACACCTCTAACCCACATGTAGCGACGGGTGATGGCATAGCGATGGCATGGCGCGCTGGCTGCCCTGTGATGAATATGGAGTTCATTCAATTTCATCCCACCTGTCTGTTCCATGCCGCTGCGCCAACCATGCTGTTGAGCGAGGCGTTGCGAGGGGAAGGTGCGCTTTTGGTGGATCGTCAAAGTCGTCGTTTTGCCTTTGATTATGATGAACACGGTGAATTAGCATCGCGGGATATTGTTGCCCGTGCCATTGATCATGAGATGAAGAAACAAGGGCGTGATTGCATGTACCTTGATGCGCGCCTTTTGGGGGCAGAAAAAATTATCCACCACTTCCCCAACATCCACCAACGGTTGATGGATTTGGGCATCGACATGCGTGTGCAAATCGTGCCGATTGTACCTGCGGCGCATTATATTTGTGGTGGTGTTGCTAGCGATGTTGCAGGGCGTACCTCGGTGGACAACCTTTATGTGATTGGCGAGTCTGCTTGCACAGGCTTACATGGTGCGAATCGCCTTGCCAGTAACTCCTTGCTCGAATGTATGGTCATGGCGGAGGCGTGTTGCGCTCACATTATCGCGCAGCCCGAAGTATCCACGCATACACAATTACCTGCTTGGGACGATGCAGGTGTAAGTCCTGAAATGGATCGCGTACAGATCAAACAAAATTGGGATGAGATTCGCGCTACGATGGCGAATTATGTGGGCATTGTGCGCTCACAATATTTATTGCGCAGTGCACGACGACGGTTAAGCCTGATTCACGATGAAATTGCCAGCTATTATTGGCAACATCCACTCAGTCGTGACCTGATTGAACTGCGTAACCTCTGTCTGGTGGCAGAACTCATTGTTCGGTCGGCACAGCAACGCGAAGAGTCCCGTGGTCTGCATTATTCCACCGATTTTCCCCACCGCGACGAAACGCAGGCTTACGACACTATACTCAAACCAGAGGTGTTATAATGAGTACATCTATTGTGCTGGTATTAACCAGCGTCAGTAACCAACAAGAAGCCCAAACACTGGCAGACAGCTTGATCAAAGAGCACTTGGCAGCCTGCGTACAATATACCGCTGGCACATCATGTTACCGCTGGCGTGATGAAATACGGCATGACCAGGAGGTGATGTTACAGATCAAAACCTACCGCGATAAAATCCCTGCCATTCAAGCATTTATGGATATTCACCACCCCTACGAACTTCCCGAGTTCGTCATGCTCGATGGTGAAGCAGGTGCTTTCTATGGCAAATGGATGCGCGGTGAATTAACTTAGGTAACTCGCAACAAATACTGCAGCAATGCTCATGATGACTTTCAAAGCCTGAAAACCGATGCTAAAAAATCACTTTAGGTAACTCGCAATAAATAGACAAAACAGCAAATCTTCATCCATCCTTCATGTCTTGGTTTACACGTTGCTTCACTTGCCCTCGTTCCCACGCTCCTGCGTGGGAATGCATACACAGTGGCGGAATGATAGGCTGGTATGAATTCCCATGCAGGAGCATGGGAATCAGAAGAATAAACAACGAGGGGGATAATTTACCCATTTAAAGCTTCCCTTTTTTTTGTATGATATGAAGGTTAGACTTAGCGTCGCTGGCGTAATGATGAAAAGGAGCAGTATCATCGATGATTGAATGTGACGATGAAATCATGCAAGAGTTCCTGCTTGAGAGCCATGAAAACCTTGACCGTATGGTACAGGACTTGTTGATGCTGGAGCAGCAGCCTAAAGACCGAAATCTACTGGACAGTATTTTCCGCACGATACATACCGTGAAGGGAAGCTGCGGCTTTGTTGGTTTGCCCTATTTAGAAGCAGTAAGTCATGCCGGTGAAGCCTTATTGGTGCGACTTCGTGATGGTGAGCTGTTGTTTAATGAATCTTTGGCAACGCTGCTCTTGCAATTGATTGATGCTATTCGGGTGATTTTGCAGCATGTGGAAGCGCATGCGCATGAAGGCGAGCATGATTATCACAACTTGATTGAGCAATTACAGCAGGTGGATCAACCTACGACTAGTGCCACGGTCATCGCCACGACTGAAAAAACTGCTAACAACCAACCCGCTCATCACGAGCCAGTGGAGGGGCTGGCGGTGAAGGAACACAGTCACCGCGTCGCCATTGCTAAGCTGGATCAATTGCTTGATTTGTTTGGTGAGTTAATGCTTGAGCACAATGGTTTAGGTCATGCCAATGCCATTCAGCAAGATGCGAGCTTGTTCGAGCGCGTGCAGAAGCAAAAAGCTATTCTTTCGCATATGCATCAAGTGCTTTTAAGTACGCGTATGCAAGCCATTGGCGAAACTTGGCGTTCTTTCCCTCGCTGGGTTCGTGATGTTGCCTTGGAACACCATAAAAAAATCAATTTTCATATGATTGGCACTGAACTAGAGGTAGATCGCTTGGTGCTGGAGAAATGCAAACCCCTGCTCATTCATTTATTGCGTAATGCGGTAGATCATGGCATCGAATTAGAGCAGCAACGCTGCTTAGTAGGCAAACCAGCTTACGCGAATATTACCTTGCAAGCAGAACAGCGGTTGGGCGGAATATCCATCTCGGTTGGTGATGATGGTGCTGGTGTTGATGTTGAAAAGATTCGCCAAAAAGCGGTACAGCGTGGCATGTTTACCGTTGAACAAGCACGACAACTGGCAGATGATGAGGTGTATGATCTTTTGTTTAACGCTGGTTTTTCTACCGCTGAAACGATCACCAACCTTTCGGGGCGTGGTGTTGGTTTAGATGCCGTAAAAGCGGAAGTAGAACTGCTTGGTGGTGTCATAAACATCAACAGTACCTTGGGGAAATCTAGTTGTTTTGATATCCGTCTGCCATTAACGCTGGCCATGATGCCAAGCTTATTGGTGCGCAGCGGCAACGAAATATTGGCTATTTCGCAAACTAAAATTCAGCATTTGGTGGTATTGAACAACGATACACGATCGCCCCCCGTGATTGAAAGTATTCACGGTATTTTGGTGTATCTTCATGGCAATGACTTATTACCGCTGCTTCATTTGAATGAGTTATTAATGCGCCGCAGTACACCCACTGAAACCACGATTATTATCGTTAAGACAGAGGATGGTGATTTTGCTCTGATGGTCGATGAAGTCATTGATACGCAAGATATTGTAATAAAACCGTTACCATTTGCATTACGCAAATTGAAAATATACCAAGCGTGCACCATACTGAACCATGGGCGTATTGCATTAATTTTAGCGATGAGTGGGGTCGCAAAACATGCTGCTGTGATAGCGAAACAGGAGGGAATCCAGCACTACAAACAAGCTCATCATAACGCTGCTAACGCTGCCATAGCACCAGCCCAATTGTTAATGATTCGTGGGTCACACGGAGGGAGACAAGCGATCCCACTTGAGCATGTTTACCGGGTGGAAGTGGTGGCAGAGCGCGCAATAGAAATGGTTCATGGTCGTCAAGTCGTGCAATGGTATGATCATATTATACCATTAGTGAATATGGCTCTAGGGTCAGCCAACCAGCCAAAAGAAGAAGCGCATGCTTATACCAGCGATGGCATGATGCAGGTGGTCGTGTGTGTCGATCAAAACCGTTACATCGGCTTGGTGGTCGCTGAAGTATTGGATACCGTCGATGTCCATTATGGCGCAAAAAACCAGCCAAACCGTGATGAAGTAGCATTCACCACGGTGATTGAGCAACAGGTTACGGAGGTACTCAGTTTGTCGTCGATTATTAAGATGGCAAAACCTGAGTTTTTCATCCCTTGGGAGGATGATACTGTATGAAGCAACTATGTTCGTTTTATATCGCTGATGAGTTGTTTGCTCTTGATCTTGAGCATGTGCTTCGCGTTGTGCCTGCGACTTCTTTTACTTCGGTACCGCTGGCTTCAGAGGTGGTCGCTGGCTTGTTTAATTGGCGTAATCAAATAGTTTTGATGTTAAATATTCATAGTGCGCTGGGCTTGCCCAATCCCAATGATAGCGCCGATAACTTGCTGCTGCTTATTGAATCCCCTAGGGGATTACTAGGAATTATCGTCGATGCTGTTGATGATGTAGTCAACGTGTCCGAACATAGCGCGCAAACCTTGGCAGCATTACCAAGCTTGGTTGCCTGTGCATACCCAGTGAATCAAAGATTTTTAATGCTATTAGATTATCAACAATTAGTGCAGTTGGTGGAATAAAGAGAGACGATGATGATAAAATTAAAAAACGATTTAACAGTATTGTACCATATCACCGAGGATAACCTAGCCTTGCGACGTGCTTTTATTCGCTTGGGTGAAGATGAACGCGATTTATTGATGGAACTGACCCCGTGGGCTGAAGCGCATGCCCAACGTATTGTTCATGCATTGTATGATTGGCAATTCGACTTCCCTCCAACGCGATTGTTTTTTCAACGTTATGCGGCCGACACAGGTTTAACACTGGAAGAGCTTCGCCAGCGTTTGGAAGTCAGTCAGAGTGCTTATTTTTTATCGGTATTTAGCGGTGCTGAAAGTCATTGGGGGGTCGAGTACTTCAGTTACCGTTTACAAATCGGTTGGCTGCATGACAAAATAAACCTACCTTTCAAATGGTATATTGGCGGCTATACTGAATACCAATCCTTATTATGCCTGTATTTAAAAGAAAGCTTTTCTGATGAGCCTGATTATATCGCTGCCATTCAAAGTGCAGTAAACAAGGTGTTTAATTACGATATGCAGGCAATCGGCGATTCGTTTTTAATGAACTCGTTGGAGTCCTTGGGTTTAAGTATCAAGGAAATCAAGGTCGATACGGATAAGGATGTGACAGAATATTTGATTGCTCTTAAGCAGAATGTAAATATTCTGTTGCAGCAGGCACAAGCGATTGCCCATCGCGATCTACACGATGAAGTCTTAAATATGACCATACCGGGCACCTTAGGTATGGCTTTTTCTCATATTGTTGAACAATTTCAAGCGTTTATTGATGATATAAAGCATCATTCGGATGCTTTGGCAGATTCATCCGCTTCCTTGTCGATCATGAGTCAACACATGACCGCTGATGTGGAAGTCAGTATGGATGAAGCTAATTCAGTGTCTGTCGCAGCGGAGGAAGTGAGTAGCACATCACAAATGGTTGCCGTTGCCGTAGAAGAAAACTCTGTAGCAATTAAAGAAATATCCAATCATGCGATTAATGCAGTGAATGTATCAACCGATGCTGTGGCCTTTGCCTCTGATGCAGTGATGTGTATGGTGTCCTTAGGAGAAAATGCCAAAGAAATTGGTAAAATCCTTAAAGGCATTACCATGATTGCGCAGCAATCGCGTTTATTGGCGTTAAATGCGACTATTGAGGCGGCACGAGCAGGTGAAGCTGGGCGTGGTTTTGCAGTCGTTGCCGACGAAGTGAAGGTGCTGGCGAAAGAGTCCCATCAATTTGCTGAAAGTATTGATGAGATCGTTTCAACCATTCAACAAGATACCGAAAAAACTATTGCGGTGATTCATAAAATTGATGTCATTATCCAGCAAATTCAACAGTTGCAAAACGGTATTGCGACAGCGGTAGAAGAACAGACCATTACAGCCAGGGAAATCGGTCAAAATGTCATGCATTCAGCAGAAGCCAGTTCAGAAATTGCGAGAAACATCACCACCGTAGCAGCAAAGCTACAAGCGACCAAAGAAGGTGCGAATATCGCACGGGTTTCGTCATCAGAGCTGGCGACCATGTCCACGGAGTTACAAGAAATCGTGAAGTTATTTCATTAAGGTAACGCGCAATAAATAATCTACCAAAATCGCGCAGGATTTTTGTTCAGCATCAAGGCGCAAAAAGCGAAGCACTTGCTATGTAAGCTTTTTTGCAACGCCGATGCTGGGCAAAAAGACAAGCTAGTTTGGTGTAATCATTCACACCCCCTCTGTTTTTTCGCCATCAAGGCGAAAGCGCGCAGTTTACGCTTGGGTAAATGAGCACTTTCAACGCAGAGGGCGGAAAAATCAGTGGGGGGTGTGAATGATTACAGTTTGGTAGATTATTTATTGCGCGTTACCTAACATGCCAGGCTATGGCGTGTTACATAGCCCATTGATGTGATAGTATTTTATCTTAACATAAGTTAGGTTTTTGTGCCAAATGAGAAGGAGCGACCGATGAAAATATTAATCGTCGATGATTCACGAATGATGCGTATGGTTTTGCGTAACATTGTAAAGAAACTTGATCATGAAACCATTGAAGCAGGCGATGGTGAAGAAGCCTTGGCTGTATTAGCGCAGCATGGTTATGTGGATTTTATTTTATTGGATTGGAATATTCCCCTCATGAATGGTTTCGCGGTGTTGCAGGCTGTTCGTAAACAAGCGTTGTATGATAAAACGAAAATTATCATGGTCACCACCGAGGCGGAGATAGAGAGCGTGCAGCAAGCATTAACTGCGGGGGCAAACGATTATATTATGAAGCCATTTACTCATGAAATCGTACAAGATAAAATAGCACTCTTGGCTAGCAATGCTCTCTTGTAAGCTGGGCTTAGTCACATGAAGCCACGCAGAATTCGGGTGCTCATTGTTGATGATTCGATGGTGGTTCGACATCACTTAGAGGCTGTACTGGGGCGTGAATCTGATATTGAAATCACACCATCGGCTGCCAATGGGCGCATTGCCTTAGCTATGGTGGCTAATTACGCACCCGACGTGGTGGTGTTGGATCTGAAAATGGAGGATCTTGACGGTTACGAAGTACTGCGTTCTATTCGTCGTATGTCGGTGCAGTTGGCAGTAATTATTTATACCGCTTGGAATGATGATGGTTCCGTTTCACGCAAAGCCAAAGCCTTCGGTGCCAATGATTGTTTGTCGAAACCACGCCAAGTACACAGTCATCAAGCTGCCGAACGTTATGTGCAAACCACCTTATTAGCAAAAATCCGCCAATTTTCACCGATGCATCCACCGCTCACCGCGTTACCCCCAGCTAAGCGGAAACGTGTTCCCCATAGCACCGTGCAAGTCTTGGCTATTGGAGCCTCAACGGGCGGCCCCGATGCCATTGTCCATTTACTTAAATCCTTACCGTATCGCTTATCGATTCCTATTGTGATTGTGCAACATATGCCACCGATGTTTACCCATATGTTCGCCGAACGTTTAAATGCCCAAACAGTACATACGGTACGGGAATCAATGGCTAGCCAAGGGTTATCCGCTGGCGATGTGTGGATTGCAGCGGGCGATTACCATATGATTGTGACATGTAGCAACCATAAAATAACTTTACGTAATCACCACGGTATGCTGGAGAATCATAGCCGTCCCTCTGTAGATGTCCTGTTTCGTTCTGTGGCTGAAGTCTATGGAGCCCATGTGCTGGCTGTGGTGTTGACGGGTATAGGGCAAGACGGGCTAAAAGGCTGTCAGGCGATTCATCAAAAAGGCGGTCAGATATTGGTACAGGATGAAGCAAGCAGCACCGTGTGGGGCATGCCTAAAGCGGTGTTTGATGCAGGCTTAGCCGATGCGGTACTCCCTTTACCTGCTTTAAGTGAGGAGATTCTTCGTCGTGTGTTACTGGGGAGTGCACCTACGCATGAATAACAAGTTTACAGGGCAAGATTTCTCGTTTGTACGTCGTTTGTTTTACGATTACTCAGGCATCATGCTAGGGGAAGACAAAGCGTATTTTGCTGAAGCGCGTTTGTCCGAATTGGTGCGCCAAGAAGGCTTAGCTTCGCTCGGCGCGCTGTTGCTATTGTTGCGCAAACAAGTGGCGGGCGGTTCTTTGCAGCTACAAGCATGTGAATTGCTGTTGATTGCAGAAACATCGTTTTTTCGTGATATTCATCCATTTGAAGTGTTAAAATCCCATGTCATTCCAGCGTTGATAGAGAAAAATTCCCATCGGCGAGAAATAAACCTATGGTGTGCAGCGTGCGCCAGTGGTCAAGAGCCGTTTAGTCTTGCCATGTTGATGGACTATCATTTTCCTATTTTACGAACATGGAAGGTCAATATTACTGCCACAGATATTTCTCATCGTGTTTTGGAGCGGGCAAAAAGTGGTTGCTTCAATCAAATGGAAGTGAACCGTGGACTTCCTGCTGCCATGTTGGTGCGCTATTTTTCTCGCCAAGGTATGAAGTGGTGTATAAATGATACGATACGTCAAATGGTATCGTTTGAGCACCTTAATTTAATGGATCCCCACTTTATGTTTAAAAATATGGATGTTATTTTTATTCGTAATATATTAATATATTTTGATTTACCATCCAAGCAAGTTGTGCTTAAAAAAATTCGTCAGTGCTTGCATCCTGAAGGTTATGTTTTTCTCGGTAGTGCTGAAGGTACCGTATATGTGGATCAGGGCTTTACCCCCATCTACCAAGGTAAAACTATTTATTATCGTTTGAATGAGTCAACGGTGGATTCATGAAAGGAAAACTTACCATGTTTGAAAAAGAAATATTACAAATCAGTCAAGAGGTTTGGCATTCTGTGGTCAATATGGATTTACATCTAGCTGAAGGTTCGATGGAGTCATTTTTTCAGACACCTCACATGGCTGGTGTGGTACACATTTCTGGTGCGTGGAATGGCATATGTATTTTGCGCTGCCCGCGTCCTTTGGTTGAACAGTCACTGGCTTCGATCATTGGTGAAGCTTTGGGAACTTATGATGATGTGAGTTTAGCTGATGCTTTGGGTGAATTAACCAATATTATTGGTGGTAACTTCAAGGCGTTATTGCCTACGGGGTGTGCTTTATCCTTACCTGTAGTACTGAACGATCAAACCCATGCTATTGATCTAGAAGAGGAGGCACCTGCTGTTTGTGTATCTCAAATGATGTTGCAATGTAAAGACAGACTTATGGTGGTCGAACTGTATAAGATTCATAGCGAGAATACTTTAGCATGAGTGATGCAGATGCTGTAGTCAACTATGCGCATTTTGCCTTGTTACGCAAAGCAATCGTGTGCAAGCAATCATGTATTATTCGCTACAAAACGATGGATGGCTTTGAAAGTGA